>JAPZAN010000019.1 GCA_027460605.1 Candidatus Methanoperedens sp. | reverse complement strand
GCGCTTGATGAGGTCATAAAGGAGTTACCAAAAAGATAAAGACCCCGTATTTGAATACGGGTGCAAATAATACAGGACGGCAACCATGGCAAATGAATTTCCCTTTGAAATCTCACCCATGTTCGAGGGTGAACGAGTAAGAAAAGATGATATGTTCGTTGAGCTTGCAGGCCCCAAGTCCAGGGGATTTGAACTTGTAAGGGCGGCTGGATTGGACGAGATAGAAGATGGAAAGTTTACACTTATCGGGCCCGACATTTCCGGGATGCAGGAGGGGTCACGGCATCCTTATGCAATGATATACCGAATCGCAGGAAAACTTGTTGAGGCCGACCTTGAGGCTATTGTGGAGAGGCGAAACCACGATTTCCAGAATTACATCCAGGGCTATATGCACCTTAACCAGCGCTATGACGTATGGGTGCGGATTAACAAGGATGCCATTAAAAAAGGGCTCAAGTCCTTTGAACAGGTGGCCAAAGCCACCATGATGCTGTTCAAGAACGAGCTGCCTTTTATCGAGAAAATAGAAGCAACGTATATCACCGACCCTGAAGAGGTCGAAAAACAAAGAGCAGAGGCAATAAAAATCTACGAGGCAAGGGATGCCCGGACAAAAGGTCTTCATGATGAGGATGTGGATGTGTTCTACGGCTGCACCCTTTGCCAGAGCTTTGCGCCCACAAACGTATGCGTCGTGACGCCGGACAGGATATCCTTATGCGGCGCTATTAACTGGTTTGACGGGCGCGCCGCTGCCAAGGTGGACCCCGAAGGTCCGCAGTTCGCCATTCCCAAAGGCGAGATAATAGACAAGGTTGGCGGTGAATACTCAGGTGTTAATGAGAAAGCTGTAGCACTATCGGGCGGTGAATATTCACGCATCAAGCTGCACTCGTTTTTCGAATATCCGCACACAAGCTGCGGATGTTTTGAAGTTGTCGGGTTTTACATTCCTGAAGTGGACGGCATCGGATGGGTTGACAGGGATTTCAGCGGAACAGCCCCTAACGGCCTTGCATTTTCGACAATGGCAGGACAGACAGGCGGAGGAAAACAGATAATAGGTTTTCTTGGCGTCGGGGTGAATTATTTCCGCTCGCCCAAATTCATACAGGCTGATGGCGGCTGGGAGCGTGTAATCTGGATGCCAAAGAACCTCAGGGAAAAAATTAAGGCGGATATACCTCCGGAACTTGCAGATAAGATACCTACGGAAGAAGATGTTACCGACCTGAAGACGCTTCGTGATTATCTTGAGAAAAAGCAGCACCCGATTACCCGGCGCTGGGTAAAGGAAGAAGCAGCTGCGGAAGCCGCGCCCGCGGAGAGCGCTGCGGCGGCGCCTGCATGGTCTGTACCCGCCATGACAATGCCAGCCGGGATGCCCATGATGCCGCAGTTCGGAGGCGGAGAGGGCGTGAAACTTGTTTTCAAGAACGCTAAAATCACCATCGACCGCATCGTACTCAAAGGCAAAGAGAAACAGAGTTGATTGAGAATTTTAACAGCGAACTAATACGAACTCGTACGAACTTCAAAGTAAGGGAATTGAGGCGATAATATGGAGACCAGAGAACCAATAGATATATTATTCGGATTTAAAGATATAAGCGAAATTAAACGAAAGAAATACTGTAAGCTTCCATTCAGTGTTGTATGGAAGTATTGGTACAAAGAAAGACAAGGCAACGACGAACTGCTTTCCGACAGATACCTTCTACTATGGTTAAAAGAGCATTCTAAAGATTCATATTTGTATATGCAAGGTCTTTTAGAACAATGGTACGACAAAAGAATTACTGATTCTGATGAATTTACAAAAGCGTTAGAAAGACGTTTAACTATAGACGGTCTTTTATCCGTAAATGAAGACACTTACAGTCCTACACCAATAAATAAAGATAGAGAAGAAACTGGATGTAGGCACTGCTATATTCCTGGACGAGTACCCAGATGCGGCAAACTAAACCCCCTATTAAACAAAGGATAAAATATGTCAAAAATGTCAGGCTCATATTTTCCCGAGGATTGGTTGCATCCATATTCAAATCAATATCGATGGATGAACTTTTGGAAAAAACTCGTACGAACTTCGGCGACGTGAGTTCGTATCAGTTAGTACGAGTTAGTTGTTGATTTTTTCATTACACGATAATTCTTATGAAAGTAATCGCAATCACAGGCAAGGGCGGAACAGGAAAAACAGCCGTAGCCGGGATGCTGATAAAACACCTGTCTTCAGGCAAAAAAACGCTGCTTGCCATTGACGCAGACCCGGATTCCAACCTGCCGGATGTGCTTGGCGTCAGGGTTGAAAAGACAATCGGCGATATGCGGGAATTCATGTTACAGGAGCGCGATAAGATGCCTCCCGATACCAATAAGGAGAGGCTGCTGGAATCGAAAGTATATGAGGTTCTCACAGAGATGCCGCATTATGACCTGCTGGTGATGGGGCGGCCTGAGGGGGCGGGCTGCTACTGCTTTGCAAATAACCTCCTGCGCGGGATTATGGACAGGATTCTTAAGAACTATGACCTGACGATAATCGACACGGCTGCAGGGCTTGAGCATCTGTCGCGGCGGATAATCCGCGATGTGGATGAACTGCTCGTGGTCACGGACGGATCGCGCCGCGGCCTTCAGACTGCTGAACGGATACGGGAACTGGCAAAGTCGCTGAATTTGAATATTAAAAAGATGCATGTGATAGCGAACAAGGTCACACCTGAGAACCGCGCAAGGATAGAGGAGTATGCGAGGGAGTTGAAGATGGACCTTGTGGGAGTTGTGCCTTTTGATGAGACGCTTGCGAGTTTTGATCTTGAGGGGAGACCGCTTGCCGAGTTGCCGGAGGATTCGGCTGCGTTCCGGGGTGTCGGGGAGATTGTGAAGAGGATGGGGTTGTAGGGAAAAACCATCGAGATGCAAAGAACGCAAAACATTGCATGATTTAATCTATATAAACGATACATATTTATTGTCTAAATGCCATCTCTAAATGTTGATAGTAAATGTCCGAAATAAAATACATCCAGAGCGAGCTTGATAAGCATCTCTATTCCGAGTTAAAAAAGACGGCGGAAAAGAAAGGCCTTTCGATTAAAGAAGCGATAAGGCAAGCCGCTTGTAAATGAAAAGGACAATAATCATCTTGCTTCGACCAGGTTTCTTGAAGAAATCAAGAATGGCAAGGTAAAGATAAAGAAAATAATTACTTCAGATTATATAATTGATGAGACCCTGACAAGAATACGCTACGCTGTGGGGCACAAGGAAGCTGTTGAATGGGGACAGGACATCCTTACTTCGAATGTTGTTGAGAAGGTCGGGGTGGGACGGGAATTATTTGAGCCTGCATGGGAACTTTTTAAGACCTATGAGGATAAGAAATTAAGTTTTACAGACTGCACGAGTTTTGCTATAATGAAGATTCGGGGTATAGAGAAGGTTTTTTCATTTGACGATGATTTTGAAAGAGTGGGATTCAAGCTCTTGCCGTAATTGTATTTAGTAAATAAAAAACCAAAGAATCTATTTCCTTAAACTTATCTCTTTTAAAATCTCTTCCCTTGATGCTCTTCCCACAAATACAATCTCCCCGTCAATCGCTACGGTGGGAACAGACATTATACCGAGTTCAGAGGCGCGGCACTGCCCTTCAGGATAAGATATGTTGATTTCCTTGAATTTCATGGTTTTAGGGAGCGTCTCGATCAAAAGAGCCCGGAGCGTGTGGCAATTTGAGCATGTGTCAGAATAATAGAGTTCAACGGTTGTCATTGGTATCACTTTTATACTTTGTAAATAAACCAGTTATCTTTGAGGCAAGTTTTGCTTAAATACATTATTTTCGGATAAAGATTTTCATTTCAAGGTGTTTAAAATCTTTCGTTTTATATTTAGTCAAAGTAACTTTGCGGTCTTGGCGTGCTTTGCGGTGTTTGGTTTTACTCACCGCAAAGGCGCAAAGTACGTTGAATTTAATATGGGGTCGCTGAGATTTGAACTCAGGTCTCATGCACCCCAAGCATGAAGGATGGACCAGGCTACCCTACGACCCCGTAGGAGTAAGCCTAAGACTCTTCTTTAGTATTTTATCCTTTCTGATTGGCGGGCGTTGGGACAGATTACGCCAAAGGGAGTATTACATTTCTTACTTCCTATACATTTTCTATATGAATTTGCCCACCTGTTTCATTTTCGATGGTATGAACTCTTATCGTTTCAGCATCTAATCCAAATTTTTTCAAGTATTCTCTACTGAGTTCAAATTTTACCCCTTGCGCAGGACCACAGACTTCGATAGATATGGGTATAATATGATACCGCTTATCTGTCAGTTTAATAGATTCTAGTTGCTTTGGTATTTGAAAAGGTGTCTGTGGATTCTGTATGAATTGCAAAACAGGCGAATCCACCGTAACATCATCTTTAGCTGTTTTAAGAGTTACCAATATCACGCCTAAAAGACTTTTGTAACTTTCTCCATACTGTTGTAAAATATCGTTCCATTCAGCTGCTAAAATATTGGAATGAAACATAAAATATCTGTAATCCAAAACGAGTAGACATTTCTCAAACCTTTGGAAATGTTCGATTTCCTTATTTAGTTTGCTTAGATGCTTTTTTCTGACCGCTGATAAATCATACTCAACTATTAGTACGGCTGTTTCATCATCTCTTTTAAATTCCTTGATTTTCTTTGCTATCACACTGGAACTTTCATCAACGGTAATTTTAACATACTGCTCAGTTCCTTTTTTATTGCAGAGATTTTTACGAAGGTCTGCAAGAACATTAGCATTTTTATAAACATCCATAATAGAACACTCAACCCCGATACTCTCCTCTGTGATTTCATAATCAGGCCCCGGAGGAGAGAGCTTTTTTATTTTTAAACCCAATGATGAAAGCCATTTTTCGCATTGTATCTCTGAAAGATCCTCAAATTCTGAACGATGTTTGAAAACTGATTTATTTGTTTGCATTATCCTTACTTCCTTTTAATTCATAAACCACTTTTTTATGACTAATTAATACGCTTGTTACGTCACCGCGTGACCATTATTGCTCGTTTTTCTTTAACCTATGCCTACTTACTATTTATTATTATCGGATTAAATCGGAATAAAGTAGAATAAAGTATATTTATGATTGAGTTATAAAGTGGGTTGTGATATAAATGGAAACCGTTGTTCAACTTAGAAAAAAAGGTCTGGTTGTTATACCCGAGCCTGTGAGAATAGCCTTAAACCTGAAAGAAGGAGATATAGTCCAAATAGATGTTAAGGGTGATATAAAACATGAGGAATATATAGGCAGGAGAATTTTAACTGAAGATAATGCGGATTATGTTAAGAAGAACCCTAAAGAGAATGCAATTGTTACGCTGCATACAGGGTCAGTAACGTATCGTTTGGAACTACCTAAAGAAGGCGGATATGGAATAGAAATGGTATTAAAGGATGCTAATAATGAGGAAATTCCAGAGGGAAGTATAATAAAACTATGCAAAGAAAAAACGATAAGTAGAGAGATAATATCATCAGATGACTATGAATATAGAGACTTAAAAAGAAGAGTTGTACTCAAAAAGAATATTAGTCTTCTGTTTGATGAGCAACTTGCATTGTATGTCAAAGATAAAAATATTAAAAATTCGATAAATGCAGAGAATATCAAATTTATCGTGGATATATATGAAAAGCAACAAGATTGGTATTGAAACATGTAAATTAAGAAGAATCACTGTGAGCCGAATTGGCTGCTTCAATCCTTTGATATAATCCTGAGGCTTAAATCAAGCCAGTTTGATGAATGAGTCAGCGCGCCAACCGAAATAACATCAACGCCCGTTCTTGAATAACTGGAGATAGTCTCAAGTGACATGTTGCCTGACGCTTCAAGGATTACCTTATCCCTCAGGTCTTTTTCCTTTAGCATTTTGACAGCTTTCCCAATTTCATCAGGTGCCATATTATCGAACATGATTATATCCACGCCTAATTCCGCAGCTTGTATGGCAGATTCCACATTTTCCACCTCGACTTCTATCTTCTGGGTGAAGCTTGCAGTTTTTTTTGCTGCGTCCACTGCTTTTTCAAGCCCGAGCACTGCAATGTGGTTATCTTTAATCATGACAGCATCCGAGAGGTTGAACCTGTGAGAGTCGCCTCCGCCTGCTATAACTGCTTTTTTCTCAAATTTTCTAAATCCCGGCGTGGTTTTCCTGGTGCATGCAATTCTCGGTCCGTCTGCCCTTTCAACGTATTGCCTGGTCAGGGTGGCAATCCCGCTCATCCGCCCGAGGAAATTCAATGCCAGCCTTTCAGCCCTGAGGATAGACCTTGCTCCCCCTTCAAGCGTGAAGACGATGTCATTTTCATTTATTAGATCGCCGTCCATGAAATCCGTGGCTGCGAAAATATCAAAATATTCAAAAACCTGTGTCGCTTCAGGAAGCCCTGCCGCAATGCCATATTCCTTCGCAATCACTTCCGCATGCACATTGCAGTCAGGAATTATATTGCATGAGACGTCATTATATCCGACATCTTCCTCGATAAAACGTTCCAGTTCTGATAATAGCATAATCAATCCCTATGATTTATTGTCCACAGATTACTTATATACTACTGTTAAAGTATTAGAAAACATAAAAGGTACTTATGCTTAAAATCGGTGTAATCGGCTGCGGCACAATAGGCGCTGAAATCTGTAAAGCAGTCGATACAGGGATTATCGATGCGCGCCTTGTTGCAGTTTATGACAGGAGCATGGAACATTGCGAAAAAATGATTGGAAACCTTGAAAATAAGCCGATGATTTCAAGAATTGACGAATTGATAAAAAGTGTTGATGTTGTTGTTGAATGCGCCTCGCAGGAAGCGGTGCGGGAGCACGGGCTTACTGTGCTTGAAAATGGAAAAGACCTTATGGTCATGAGCGTGGGAGCAATGCTTGATTCGGAGTTGTTAACTAAGTTCATCAGCGCCGCCAAAAATAACCAGTGCAGGATTTATATACCATCCGGGGCCATCGCAGGCATCGACGGCTTAAAATCGGCATCCGTCGCATCCATTAATAAAGTAATGCTCTCCACCACAAAAAATCCGAAAGGTCTTGCAGGCGCGCCTTTTATTATCGAGAATAAAATTGACCTTTCATCTTTCCATGAAAAAACCCTCCTGTTCAAAGGAAGCGCAGAGGATGCTGTGAAGGCATTTCCCCAGAATGTCAATGTGGCGGCTTCATTGAGTCTTGCCGGGATTGGCGCAAAAAAAA
>JAPZAN010000018.1 GCA_027460605.1 Candidatus Methanoperedens sp. | reverse complement strand
AAAAGGCATTTATGACCAGTGGGTGTATATAGGAAATAAAGACCCTGTAAGACCCCGTATTTAAATACTGGGAATGGGGACTAAGACTTATGCCTCGTGATAGAAGGGATTATTTTTACAAAAAAGCCAAGGACGAAGGCTATCGTTCCAGAGCCGCTTTTAAACTGAAACAGATAAATGAGAAATTTAAAATTATTACGAAAGGGGATTCTGTAGTCGATCTCGGCGCCGCTCCGGGGGGCTGGCTCCAGGTCGCAAAGGAACTCTCGGGAGGAAAAGTCGTTGGCGTGGATATACTCCCGATCGAGAAGATGGAAGGCGTGGAAACAATAAAAGGGGATATCCGGCTTGATGTGACTGTTGAAAAAATCAGGGATAAAATTAAAAAAGAAGGCGCTGATGCAGTTATCTGCGATGCAGCGCCCAATCTCACGGGCAGCTGGAGCTACGACCATGCCCGTTCGATTGACCTTGCTACTTCTGCTCTTGAATGCGCAAGAAAAATATTAAAGCCTGGAGGAAAATTTGCAGTGAAAGTATTCCAGGGGGATTTATTTCCGGATTTCCTGGATAAGGTACGGCAGAGTTTTGTGAAAGTGAAAGCATTTTCCCCGGAGGCTTCCCGAAAACAGAGCGCCGAGATATATGTTATCGGAAGGGAATTGCTTTCAGGGGCGGTAAAAATAGGTGAGGAATATACAGTTACCATTGAGAACATAGGAGCCAATGGGGACGGGATAGCCAAAATTAATGATTTTGTTGTATTTATAAATAACGCAAAAAAAGGCGAGAAACTTAAGATAAGAATCCGTTTTATCAAACCCAATTTTGCTTTCGGGGAAAGAATTGAACAGGACTAATCCATTTTTTATGGCAAAAATACAAATGTTTATTTAGTATAGGAATGAAATCGTTTTATTAGAAACATGGAATTGCAAAAGATTGAAAAAATCCTGAAAAAAGAGCCGGATGAGGCAGCCGAGGAATTATTGAAAGAGGTTGAAAAAGTTTACGGGGAAGTACCGTATATCCTGAATTTCATGAAACAGTCGCCTGAGCTGCTTGTTGCCAAGGTTATCTATGAGAATGCAATCGTCCGGGAATTTAAGCGCCTCGATGCGAAAACGGTAGAGCTTATATCAATAGGCGTGGCAGCTGCGCTCCGATGCGAGCACTGCCTCAAGCTGCATATCCGCGTAGCGCAGCGCCTCGGTATCACAAAAGAGGAAATTTTCGATGCCATATTGATTGCGGGGTCGTTGTCCAATGCCGCCGTGCTTGCCGAGGGGACGCGGGCGGTGGATGCTGAGAAGCTTAACCTTTCTGATAAAGAGACATGCAAGGTGTGTGGGATACCAGAAGAGAAGGATAAAAAAGATTAAAGCTGTTTTTTAGGCGCTGTCCCCAGCACATTTATCATCTGTATCAATTCAGTAAAAGCCTCTATCTCCTTTGCAATAACTTCATCCTTCGTCATCGAAATGCTCATCTCCCCATCAACAGTTAGCATATCAGGACCTCTGCGCACCAATCTATCCACGCCGTCGCCCGTCAATACTTTCTTGATCTCAGGGTCATGGACAAACGCCCTCCCTGGGAACAAAACCGTTTCTTTTATCAGGGACAGGTCAAGAGCTTTTACATCTTCAATAGTAATCAGGCAGCCAACGTCTTTTTTTACAGGCACGACATTCACCAGCCCGCCCAGCTTCTCGAAAATATCTTTCAACAACGGCGCAGCGACTTCGCTTGTTATTATTGTAGCCTCTTTTGTGAGCCTGGGCAGTTTCAAAAGCGCTTCGGGTTCATTCCTTATGGCAAACGGCGAGCCTGTTTCAGGGTCGTACAGGGGCGTTCCAGTTACGCGGAATTTGAACTTATCGTTTATATTGTCAACGATTGCCTTGAATTCGGAAAGAGTATGAGGGATTACCTCTTCTATCACCGGGGCGTTATCAAGGATCAAGCCCTGCTCAACGGCATTGGCAAAACGCATCAGGATGAGACCTTTTACGCCCATTTCCTCAAGGTCGGCGCATGTTTTTAAAAGAACATCGCCGTCATTTACGCCCGGGATGAGCACCGAAGCGGCATATACATCAATCTGCTGCGCAAAGGTACGAAGCGCTTCAAGTGAATCCCCGGCTGTCCTGTCGTTCATGTATGTTCGCCGAAGCTCCGGGTCTGTGGCAAAAACAGTGAACGTGACCTCATTTACGCCGTTGTTGATGAAGAACAGCGCATCTTCTTTATTCAGCCCTTTCCCGCTTGTGTAACCAAGGTGTATTGGTTTTTTGAATTGCGAGAGGAATTTCACAAGGGATTTGAGTTCAGGATAGCAACTCACATCCCCTCCGCCGCTTACGTTGAATTTTGATACATTTTTGTTGAAAAAAATTGCCTGCTGGACTTCCTGGGCCACCATGGAAAAGGGTTTGAAGCTCGAATAGCCCTCTTTTACGTTTTTGGTGCAGTAATTGCATCCTTTCTGGAAGGGGGGGCAGTGCTTGCATCCAAAGGCAGGGACTTCCTTAACACCCCTGAAATAACAGTACCTGCAAAAACCGTGGCAATCATGCCCGGGGCGTCCTCCGATATCTGCAAGTATTTCCATGCCTTTATGAAATGCGGGAGATTCTAATAAACTTATTGTATAAAGTAGTACGGGAAGCTATAAGATGCCCCATGAGAAAAATAGGTTAAATTTGCATTAATCAAGTGAATACTTTAAAAAAAGTAGTTGAACAAAAATGAAATTTGTGATACCGCATCCGGGCCACTTTTTAGCATTAAAGGAGATAAGCAAGGAGGCTACTAAGGATGCGGAAATTTACATGGCAGGTACGCCGGAAGTTGTTGGAAGCGGCAGGGTTACCTTACACGCGCCGGCATTGGATGAAATTGCCGAACAGACCCGGTATCTTCATGGCAGGAAATTAAATATGGGTGTGGTTTTGAATCCTTCCTGCATGGGGGGTCAGCACCTGACTTCGCAGGGTTACAATATGTACAAGTGGTATTTTGGCAAGCTTTCCGAGTTTGGAGTGGATTCGATTACGGTTGCTGAGCCCTATCTTGTGGAATTGCTCAGTAAAGAGTTTCCTGATATAAAAGTCGTAGTGTCGGTCATAGCCCATGTTGACTCGCCAGAAAGGGCAAGGTTTTTCGAAGAGCTTGGCGCTGACGCCCTGACTCTGGATACCAATATAAACCGGAATTTCGATATCCTGGAAAATATAAAAGAAACGGTGGGATGCGAACTCAGGCTGCTGGTAAATGAAGCGTGTTTGTACAAATGCCCCTTCAGGTATTCCCACTTCAATTTATTCTCTCACATGACAGCGCTCGGGAACAAGCCCAATATCTTCAGTGACTATTACTATGAAAAGTGCATTTCATTCAGGGTCAGGTATCCGGAGCTTATTATTAAGTCCCCGTGGA
>JAPZAN010000017.1 GCA_027460605.1 Candidatus Methanoperedens sp. | reverse complement strand
TCGGGCTGTCTGGCTATTTCAGAGATGCAGAAAGCGGCTCTTCTTGAGAAATATTCCGGGCAAATCGGGGGTGATGCCATTGAGTAATGAGGTAATGGCAGAACTTCGTAAAGATTATATCTATAATCTTATGATTAAAGGTGAGCGGGAAGATGGAAGGACTTTTGACCAGTACAGGGAAATCACGATAGATACCAATGTAATAGAGAAAGCGGAAGGGTCGGCACGCGTGAAACTCGGGGACACACATCTGGTAGTGGGTGTGAAAATCCAACCCGGCACGCCATTTCCCGATACACCCGACCAGGGAGTTATCATTACCAATCTTGAACTTATCCCGCTGGCTTCACCGGTATTTGAATCCGGTCCTCCGAGAGAGGATGCTATAGAACTTGCAAGGGTCGTGGACAGGGGCATCCGCGAATCAGGAGCTATTGACCTTTCCAAATTGTGCGTAACCCCTGGAGAGAAGGTATGGATGGTTTTCATTGATGTGCATGTGCTGGACGACGGCGGGAACATAATGGATGCTGCATCTCTCGGTGCGATTGCAGCCCTAATGACTGCGAAACTGCCGGCAAAACGTTTTGACCTCGGTGAGGATACGCCGGTACCAAAAGACAAAAATTCCTGGAGATATAATCATGGTTGAAACCAAAGCAAAAGGTAAAAAATCAAGGTCAGCCGGTAGATTTGGTGTCAGGTACGGCACCAAAAACAGAAAACTTATCGCTGATATAGAAGAAAAAATGCATGCCGAATACACATGTTCAAAATGCGGCGCAAAAAAAATCAAACGAACCGGAACGGGTATATGGCAGTGTACGAAATGCATGCATACGTTTGCAGGCGGCGCATATGTTCCGCAAACTGCAGCGCATACCACAGTCTTAAGAGCTGTCCAGAGCGAGAAAATCCTGCTTAGTGAAGCCCAAGCTGCCGGAAAATAAGGTAATATATGGTCTATAAATGTACCCGGTGTAAAAGAGCGGTTGAGATTGATTACGAGTACAGCGGCGTCCGCTGCCCGTACTGTGGTCATCGAATCCTCATCAAGGAAAGACCGGTAATTGTCAAGCTAATAAAATCCGAATGATAATTACCACAGCGCGCAAACCAACTTCTAAAACACGAATATTCTGCAAACATCTGAGTAAGTTTACAGGGAAAGAATACCTGACCCGCGGGAAAACCAGTCTTTCAATGCTTGCCGACACCTCTTTTTTGGTGGTAGGCGAATCCAATGGTAACCCTGCCAGCTTTAATTTTTTTTTGAATAACGAATGTGTTCTTTCTATCCGTGCAAATGTTTCCCTTGATAAGGAGATTGATTTGGCAGGGGAGCCTGTTATTATAGGGGATACGCCGCTGGCTTTTGCTTTGAGTAAAGCGACGGGTTTGCGGATGGGAGAAAGCGGAGATAGGGTTATCCGCGTTAATGACAGGATTGAATTTATCGATAATGGAATACCTTATATCATATTAAAAGTGCTGGAAGCAAGAGGCGAGGGAATTGTTTGAATCAGTCCCCGTATTTAAATACGGGGTCTTTAAGAAAGAGGAAATAAATTCCCTGAAATCGAGGATTGCCGAACTTGAGGAAGAAAACAGAAAACTTGCCGCCCAGCTTGGGAAAAAAGATGAAAAAACAAGAAAAACAGTTGCGACAAAACAGGAAGTTGACCGGGAACTAAATGAAGCTACACAGAAGATATCTTCGCTTGAAAAAGAACTTCAAAAACTTAAAGAAGGGACATCTTCTGAATTGAAATTCCGGTTCTCTGAAAGCTTAACAAGGCATAAACTTGATGAGATTCTTTTCATGCTTGGCTCATTACAATCGAAAACTTCCACGATGATTACAATTTGCCTTGCAAAGGATGAAACTCTTAAGAATATTACGCAAGATATAGATTTACAAATCGACAATCAATCAGCAAGTCTCATCGAGAAGATCGAATCATCTACTGGCAAAGCAATTTTTTATGATGCAAACGGAATTATTAGAACCGTGATAATCCCGTTTCTCCCTGTTTCGCATTCAGAATATGTTGCTGGCAAACAATTTTATCTTGAACCACTGAAAAAGAGTCTTGAATTTGATAAAATTCTGGTGCTTAATGCACATGCAGGCGAGACATTCGCGGGTATAGTTGAAGCCGATACTATTGTTGAACATGATATCATAAGAAGCAGCGTTATGGGAAAACACACAAAAGGTGGATGGAGCCAGAAACGTTTCCAGAACTAATAAAAATGATACTGGAAGGTTATGATTATCCTTTAATCATTAAAAGCATGGATGCTGTCGGTAATATCGAAAAGGTTCTCCAGGAAGCGACGAAGGCAAGATGGTACGGGATATGATATGCAAAAGCATATAAAGTCTCATGCAAAATATTGTCTGTATGGGTCAAAAAACGGGAATCAGGGTAAATGAAGAAATTTTAAAAAACACCACAAAGTGCAGAAAGGATTTCTCCTGTTTATCGGGCAAGAGAACAGATCTTTGCAAGGTTGAACTTAATATTAATGATAAAATCCATTTTGTAAAATGTTTGAGCGATGAACCATGCGATTATAAAAAATCATTCGGGTATTCTTTTATATGTATCTGCCCGGTGAGGAAAGAACTCTATAATCGATTTAATATATAATTTTTGCATAACGATTTAAGTGATAAAAAATTAAAAAATCACAATAATTCAGGTGTCAGATGGCTCAAATAGAAGGATGTATATACAAATAATTCGTTTAAATCATATAATTGGCTTGATATGTGGAAAATGGTGAAAAATGAAAATATTTGAGTTCAGTACGAATGTGATTGACAGAATAGTTAATGAATTGGATGATGCAGAGGAGTATATTCGGATTGCTGTATTTCAGATACACAACCAAGAAGTATTCAAAGTTTTAAATAATAAATTGAATGAAGGAGTTAAGGTTGAAATCTTAACCCTACCTTATGATAGTATAAATGAAGATATACAAGTTGAAGTTACTGCCCTGTTTCAAAATATTGAACGAAATGGAGCAAAACTTTATTTTTGCAAATGGAATGTTGGAGACCCTGAGAGAACTACTACTGCCGTTGGTAGATGGTACTCGTTTCATGGAAAATTCATTGTAACAGACAAAAGTTCTATTGCACTGTCTGCAAATTTTACCCAAACCCAAGAACTTGATGCTGTAGTCATTTTCAAAAATGAACCCGATAAAATTGAGGAATATAATAGAAAATTTGATGAACTTATCGATCTTTTTATTAGTGAAAATTCAGGATATAATGGAACTATCCGACAAGAAATAATTGAGTCAAGCGATAATTCGTCTCTTTTTGAATTACCTAGAGTTATAGGAACTGAAACACATAGAAACCATTGGATTAGGCATTATCCTTCCTCTCTCTGTCCGACAAATGTACCTATTGATGATAAATTATATTTAACTCCTTTTGATTGTAGAGGACGCGATATTTTTACATCAATAATTTATAGCGCATCAGAATTTGCATACATCTCAGCAGAAAGTTTTACAGACATGGAGTTTTCCTCTTTTTTAATTAAAATGCGATTAAAAGGGCTGGATATCAAGATATTAAGTGGTGCAACAAGCATGGACTTTCAGGATAGAATGAATAATATGCTTCGTGAACTTCTATCCCAGAATATTGGTATTCGAACGACTGAAGACATTCATGCAAAACTCATTGTCACTGATAAACATCTGGTTGTTAGTTCGGTTAATCTTAATAAGATGAATCTCGGATTCAATATAACTAGCAAATATTGGAGAGAGAACACAGAATCAATTTCAGTTTGTAGCGACACAGAAATCTTAGAGCAGGCTAAAACTCAATATCTCGCTATTTATGATGAAAGTATCGATATTGAAAATAAATTAGCAGAGAAAATTGAAAGTTTTGTCGGTGATATGCTCACATCGAAATTTGAACTTCGATCAAAAAAAGAAGTAAAAACACTTTTCGCGCGGTTAATAATCAGAAAAGAAATTGATGCAAGAAAATTTGTTTTTGAAGTAGGTAAAATTACTGCCAAGTTGATGAAGATTTTCAATAAAAATATGGTTGAGAAGAATGATTTCATCTCAGCATTGATACTTTACTATTTATCTGAAAGAAAACATGATTTTAACGATTTAAATGAAAAACTGAATATCTTGAATACTGATATCAATCTAAATGATTTGCTTACTCGGTTGTTGGATAAAAATTTGATTGAGAAAACCGACGACTTTTATAAACTCAAATTAGACTCTCTGCTCGGGTGAAGGTTGAAAGGATGAGATGTGAAATAATTCAAGATGATTGCGAGCAGTTTCTTAAACAAGCTTCATCTGAAGGATTTGACCTAACTTTTCTCGATCCTCCATTTAATCAGGGTAAAGAGTATAATATTCACAACGACGAAATGGTTGCATCCGATTATTGGGATTGGATGAAAGGGGTCTGTAAATTAATTTATGACAACACATCCGATGGTGGCGCCATTTATTTTATGCAAAGAGAGAAAAATACTCAATTCGTACTGGAAACTTTACAATCAACAGGCTGGACATTTCAGAATTTGATAATCTGGAGGAAAAAAACTTCCGCTGTCCCCTGTGAGGCTCGATTTGGTAAACATTATCAAATCATAGTATTTGCCACAAAAGGTAAAACGCCGAGGGTCTTTAATAAATTACGGATTGATCCACCCCTATTAGTTACTGAAAAATATGAACGACCGAAAGGAATGTATGTAACTGATGTGTGGGACGATATCAGAGAGCTTACCTCCGGTTATTTTGCAGGAGATGAACCCTTGCGATTAAATAATGGAGAACGTTTGCATAAACAGCAGTCGCCAGTTCAATTACTTACCAGAATAATTCTATCTTCTTCGAATGTTAGTGATATGATTTTTGACCCCTTTGCTGGTACTGGAACAACGCTTGTTGTTGCAAAACAATTACAACGGAATTCATTGGGGATTGAAATTGACCCTCTTAATGTCTCTTTTATTGAAGATAGACTTTATAAAGAAGGGGAGAGCGACAACATATTAAAATATAGACCTGATTATTTTTTTACTGAAAATTTAGATGATATTTGGCCCCTGTATACAAATAATATCAACAAAAAAATAGAGGAAAAATATAGGTTAAAACTAAAGAAATATGAGATTAAGAATGTTCAAAAACAGCTTCAGGTTCTTGAGAAACAAAAAGAGTATTTGATAAATAAAACGAAAATAGAATCGTAGGATTTATAGGTATTTACTGTTCTCCGAAGTATAATTTTGTTTTCCATGTCAGAAATCTCACACAAAATTTCCTAACCCATCACCATATCTATCAATTTCTCCGCCCACATGAGCTTTTTCTTCTTAAGTGGTGTGACATTTACATCTTTAAAATCAAACCCGATTAACGTTATGGATTTCGCTCCCATTTCCTGGGCGAGAAACACACTCCTGTCCCCGTCTGAAAATCCCCCGAAATTATAGACGTTCTTGAGGGGTTTTGACTGCGTAGTCCCGATGACCCTTTTAAGTCCTGGCACTTCTGCGCTCAATGCATCCATATTATCACCGTGGGCATGCACCACCATTATAGCGCCTTTTTCGTTTGCCAGGGCTTCATCATCCATATTCCCGTCAAGGTCTGTGACAATAATGCCGGGCGTGATACCCGCA
>JAPZAN010000016.1 GCA_027460605.1 Candidatus Methanoperedens sp. | reverse complement strand
AATGGCAAGATCGAAAGGTGGTTTCAAGAGTATCTCAGGCATAGAAATAAATTTAATTCGGCAAATGAATTTAAAGATTGGTATAATGATAGAATACATGGTTCTTTGGAACTTGAATGGGGAAAAACGCCAAATGAAGCTTTTGTTAGAAAAATGCAACTGAATCTATCTTAGGACGCTTTTTTAAATCTTTTGGATGGTGAAATAAGAAATGAACGAAAGAAAGAAGGGTGCTGAAAAAAATCAGCGAAAAAATATCAGGACTCTACACTTCTTCCGTATTCAGCTCACGGGAACACCATTAAACCATGCCTGTGCGCTTTTTCGACAAGCTCTCCGCTTGCAAGCTCAAATTTCGGCAATATTGTGTTTGTTTTAATCCCGATGGCAAGATTGCCTGAAGGAAAGGGCAAAGGGCAAAGGGTAAAGGTATTTATATCCGAGGGTATAGTTGAAGGAGACTGCCCTTTGCCCCATTAAATATTATTAATGCCAATTTAAATAACTATAGCAAGCAAAAGCATATGTTAAATGCACATGCTTACTTTACTTTAACTGCATGGAGTTAGAGGTTGGTTTACAGTTGTGTTGATTTTTTTAACATCGTATCAAATTTTAAAAGATGCTATTATTTTATCGGAATACCCCACAGCTTGCTGTGGGGAGCTTCATTCTGATAATATCCCAATCGCAGCTATTAAGTATGACCAGATTCATTTTCATAATGGGGCTATGAGCTTCTTAATCAAGTTCGTGCGCCAGTGGATTGTAGGAGAGACCTTAGATGACACCATTTTGCGCACAAGAAAAGAAAACAATTCCGGAATAGGCGGCATCATCAATTTCCTCGGGGAACATGTCAGGAACGAAGCTCTTGCAAAAAAGAATATATAAGAAAACCAGAGAATCCTGAAAGCCATTGAAGACTCAAAGCTCAATGCATCCCTATCCATAAAACTCACACAGCTTGGGCTTGAGATTGAAAAACACTTTTGTTTATCAAATGTGTAACAGATTGTAAGCAGCGCAGCATCAAAAAATATCTTTGTCTGGATTGATATGGAGAACTCGCTCTATACGGAAGACACCATTTAAATTTACCTTGAAGTTTTTAAAAAATTCAAAAACGTTGGGGTGAAGTTTATACCACAATTTTTGCATTTTCTTAGCCGTTTATTTCCAGATTTATTGTACCTGTAACCTCGCCATACACTATCCTGACTTCCACATTTTGGGCATTTATAAGTCTCTTCGCCCATAATACCAATGAGATTATATGGCAGACAAGATATTTAAATGACTATGATAATCATATGTTTTATACACTTATGCCCGGGGGGGCAAAAGTGATAGCAGGAGAATCTCCCCTAAAAAAGACGAACCAAACTTGTTATTCAAATCCCATCCTCCGCATATAATCTTAAACATTCTCGTTCTGGTAAACTCCTGAATAACCCTTTCTCACTTCTTCACTTAACCTGAAAAACAAAAGCTGCAGTACGCGTGCATCTTTTTTGATTTTAAAACCGTTCTCATTGAAAACAACGAGCAGGCTCTCGCTTCTGCCGCTGTAACCGGCATCCCAGACCGCAGTTTCCACTGTCGCGCCGCACCGCAGCAGGCTTGAGCGCGGTTTTGCGATTGCTGCAATGTTTTTCGGGATGTTCACTATCTCGTTGAATACTATTTTGTAGCTGCCTTTGGGCAGATGAATCCATCCTTCATCGTCAAAATCCATGGCTCTTGTTTGTGGGAGTTTTCTTTCGGAATTGTCAAAAGCGATAGAACCTGAGACTTCATGAATTTCCACGCGCTGCAGCGTCAATTCGATGCCGTTGGGCTGGATCTGGATATCTGGGTCTATCATCTGGTCAACAAGCGGCGGTTTTTGATTGACGAGGGAAATCAGTTCTTCATGGGATAGTAAAGACATGAGCACTCAATTAGAAGATAAGAGAATAAATATTGCTGCATCAAAAAAATTCATAATTTTTCAAAATTCCGAACACTGGAAATCTAATAAATCCGTAACGGAGTTTAGAGAATCAAATCCGTTACGGTGAATTTATTAAATAATCCCGTTACGGCAATTATCAAAATTAATTCCGTTACGGAAATTCTGCATTTTATTTTTATTCAAACCCCTTATTTTAATTTATAGCATGCGTTCTATATGAGGTTGTAGTTTAACCTTCTTCATTTAACATTAAAATCAATGGATATTTTTGATTTTATGCATATGCCGGCAAAAAACTGCATATAATATCTGTTATATACAGTTTTCTTTGACTAAATCGAATCACAATCTCTATTTGACGTTAATACTATTAAGTAATTAATAGTATTAATCAGGACATGAACAATAAAAAATACATCAGAAAGAATTATATAACCTGCAGCAGATGCGGAAGAAAAAGGATACATCATGCGCACGGATTATGCAGCGGGTGCTATATGTCTGTAAATCGAATAGAGCAAATCAAAAAACATAACGCTGAAGCGTATCATAATATTCCCTACGATTTATACCAAAAAATAACTGAAAAATGCTGTATATGCGGTTTTGATTCCATAGTTGAACTTCACCATATTGATGAAAAACATGATAATCACTCATTGAATAACTTGGTTGGCTTGTGTCCTAACCATCATGCTATGATTCATCATAGAGATTTTAATAAAGAAATAAAAAATTGATTGCAGGTATTCATTCCCAACAAAGCTAAAGTTTGCAAAATAATGTAAAATGGTTTATGATAGTTGATGAACGCTTTAGAAAGCTTACTACTGAGATGAAGTTGAGAGGCTTCTCACCACAAACAGTAAAAATGTATTTGTTTTACAATCAGAAGTTAGTTGACCACATAAAAAAAGAACCAGTAGATATCACAGAAGATGACATTAAGATTTTTCTTGCTTACAAACTTTCAGATGATTCAGTCTCAAGTGCTACGATTGCGCTTATAAAAGCTGCCTTAAAATTCTTTTATACAGAAATTCTTGGAAAAAGCATATCACAAATAAAAACCCCAAAAAGGTCAAAAAAGCTTCCTGTAGTTCTTAGCCAGAATGAAATAAAGAACCTTATTGAAAAAACAGAAAACATGAAGCATAGGCTTATAATTGAACTACTTTATTCCACAGGTTTGAGACTTTCAGAATGTATCAATCTGAAATACTCTGACCTTGATTTAAATGAGAATATAGGGTGGGTGCGTATGGGAAAAGGTTCGAAAGACAGAATTTTTATTATTTCTGAGACATTCAAGAAAGATCTTTTCGACTACAAGGAAAAAAACGGTTCAAATGGAAAAGGATACATATTTTTGGTGAATGGTAAAAAAATGACATACAGAGGTATCCAGCATGCGATAAAAATTTCAGCCGCTCGTGCCGGTATCGAGAAACCCGTGCATGTCCACACCCTCCGGCATTCATTCGCCACGCACCTGCTTGAAAACGGCGTGGATATCAGGAAAATCCAGAAGCTCCTCGGTCATTCGAATTTACAGACCACGCAGATTTATACACAGGTTTCCAGCGAGGAAATAAAGAAGATAAAAAGCCCGCTGGATATGCTGTGAATATATATTGCGTTACGGAATGTTCGGTGAAATATCCCGTAACGGATTTTTTATTCAGTAAATACCGTAACGGTAAATAATTATTGAATTTCCGTAACGGCATCAAGTTTATCATTAAGAGTATGTTAGTGGGCAGAAAGGGGATTATGGTGGTGGTATGCAAAAAAAGTTATTTTTTCTGCCCACTACAATTCGTATATATACGAACTATAGTATTTATAGTTTACTGGTGATGTAAAATCATTGGATTTTGCAATCGATTTCCCGTAACGGGAATATTTAATAAAAATACCGTAACGGCATCTTTATATATTCCCGTAACGCAGTAAGCATAATTATGACCGAACGAAAATACACCCGATGGAAAAAATGCCTGCTATGCGGTGATTTTGTGAAACTCATGTTCCCTGAGGATGCGAAAAACATGCTCATCATATATGAACCTGTGGAAGGCATGAGCAACGAATCGAAGAACTGGAAAAAGAGGCAGCTCGGATACATCCACAGGGCATGCCTTGAAAAAGCCGGCTCAAAAAATAATGTGTCGGATGACAGCGTTTCCGGGGTCGTATAGTGGCATACAAAGATTTACGTGAATTCATCGAAGTCCTTGAGAAAAAAGGGCTGCTCAAACGCATAAAAACCGAAGTAAGCGCCGAGCTTGAGATTACCGAAATCCTGGACAGGGTTGTAAAAAACAATGGCCCTGCACTGTTATTCGAGAATGTCAAAGGCTATAAGCACCCGGTTTTTGCCAACGCATTCGGCACAATGGAACGCATGTGTCTTGCCCTTGGCGTCAACAACCTTGATGAAATCGGCGAGCGAATCCGGAAACTGCTGGAATTCGAAGCGCCTTCCAGCCTGTGGGAAGGTATCAAGATGATTCCGAAGGTTGCAGAGATTACCTCATTCCCGCCAAAGCATGTGAACAGCGGACCGTGCAAGGAAGTCATTCTAAGAGATGGCTTTTCGCTGGATGAATTCCCGGTACTTAAATGCTGGCCGGAGGACGGCGGGCGCTTTATCACCCTGCCTCTTGTATTCACAAAAAATGAGAAAACCGGGAAGCAGAACGTGGGGATGTATCGGATGCAGGTCTATGACTGCAAAACAACAGGCATGCACTGGCACATCCATAAACACGGCGCGCGGGATTATGCGGAGGCGGCAGAAGACGGAAAAATCGAGGTCGCCGTCGCCATCGGCGCCGACCCGGCTGTCGTGTATTCAGCCACTGCGCCGCTGCCCGATAATATCGATGAGATGATGTTTGCCGGGTTTATCCGCAAAAAGAACGTCGAGCTTGTCAAATGCGAAACCGTTGACCTCTATGTACCGGCGCATGCAGAGATAATACTTGAAGGATACGTGGATGCAAAGGAACGGCGTATCGAGGGACCTTTCGGCGACCACACAGGATATTATTCACTTGCAGATGAATTCCCGGTGTTCCACATAACCTGCATCACCCACCGCAAAAACCCGATTTATCATGCAACAGTTGTGGGAATCCCGCCGATGGAAGATGCGTATCTTGGCAAAGCCACCGAGAGGATATTCCTCCCTCTCATGAAGACCCAGCTTCCCGAAATTGTTGACATCAATTTGCCGGTTGAGGCTGTCTTCCACAACCTCTGCATTGTGTCAATAAAAAAGCGGTATCCCGGACATGCTAAAAAGGTCATGTTCGCGCTCTGGGGAATGGGGCAGATGATGTTCGCAAAGACAATAATCGTGCTGGATGACGATGTGAATGTGCAGGATATGAAAGAGGTGCTCTGGGCTGCCACCACGCGCATGGACCCGGCGACGGATGTCACGATAATCGATGGTGCCCCGACAGATACGCTTGATCATGCTTCGCCTCTCCCCAATCTTGGCTCGAAGATGGGGATTGATGCCACACGAAAGGGAAAGGATGAGGGCTTTGAAAGGGAATGGCCTGACGCTTTAAAGATGGACACCGCAGTAAAATCAAAAATCGATAAGCTCTGGAACGAGCTTGGGTTAGGTATATCACTCAAAAAATCTTAGTTAAAATTAACATAAGTCAAATCATTTAAAAAGCAAAATTCATAGGAGTTATCAGATATGCTGAGTGCAATAATTTCCCTGTTTACCATATTCCTCTACACTACTCTTGGAACGTATGTTCTTACAAAAAATCCGAATGAACGCACTAACAAAATCTTTGCGCTCCTGATGATAGCCTTTATAATCTGGGCTGTGGGAACCTACAACCTGGGTATAACCTCGGAAAACGCTTCAGTAAGCGAGATAGTGCTGTACATAAAGCTCCAGTTAAGCGGGATAATCCTGTCTCTCACATTATTCGTCCTTTTCGCCCTTTCACTGACCAAAACAGACAAAGTCCTTAAAAATCCCTTCACCTACTTGTTCATCATACCGTCTATCTACCTGCTGTACCTGATATGGACCTCAGACGTATCGCGTATAGAACCAGGCGTATTCTTACCAATGCCAGGAACAAGACTGGATCTCTTTTTGTTCACAACAATTTTTTCAGTCGCGGGCATCTATCTTTTATTACGGCATTACACGGCAAGTAAATACATGGAGCGGCAGAAGTCAAAGCTCATACTGACAGGCGCCATAATCGCAATATTGGCAGCAGTTACCATAAACATAATACTTCCCATGTTCTTTGACATATATTTTCTTGCGCTTTCGACCCTTGCGCCTGCGATTACAGGTGTTTTCTTTGCGTACGCGGTTTACCATTACGGGCTTTTCATAACGCCCGTGCCTGAGCTTTCCATCACCTCCTTCTGCGGCGCAGACTGTTCATTATGTTCAAAGTTTATCGATAAACACTGTCCGGGCTGTAAATTCACTGTTGAGAAGTACAGGAATTGTGAGGTTTACAGGTGCGTGGCTGAAAATGGATATTCAGGCTGCAGTGATTGTCCCGATGTAACTTTCTGCACCTTACGAAAAGATGCTGTTAAAAGTAACTTCCTTTCAAAGCCCGCATACAACCTCAGACCGGGCTGCACGTATCTTGTAGAGGGGGACGGCTACCCCATCTTTCTGGATGCTGTCAAACACGGTTCACCTGGTCTTGTTGCAACAACCGCGCTCCCACAGCAGGTTAGAGAGAAATATAACATCAACACGACTCCTATGATATGGATATCGGATGAAGCAGTTGAGAGAGACGTCAAACCTGATGACCTGAAGCGGCTTGCCGCAGTACTCACAAACTTCATGAAAAAAACGGGAAGCCCGGTTTTGTTGCTCGACGGTATCGACGAATTGGTAAAGGTGAACGGCTTTGGCAGTGTACTTCAATTCATTCAGGGGTTAAAGAGCATTTCACAAGCATCGGGCAGCCGCCTGATAATCACGACCGGACTTAAAGGCGAAAATCTTGAAAAACTAAAGCAAGATATGGAATTCACTGAAATTGAAAAGTCGAATAAGACATGAAAACAATACAGAAAACGCTTACCGGGGAAGTTTTAAACAACCAGAAAAAACCAGACCCTATCACATTTGCTGATTTAATTCGCCTTCTAATAAAATACTTTCTAACTGTAACAAACCTCCAGACGCTGTTATTTTTATTATCATTTCTGACATTTGGCGTAGGCGACGGGATAACCTCAGCTTACATGATGCAAATAATGGGGATCACGCAGGAAGTTAACCCGGTTATCCGCTTCATGTACGTTTCCTCAGGCGCGAATGGTGTTATCAGCATTAAGATATGGTTCACTTTCCTAATACTCTTCCTCGTATGGCGTCTTTCCTGGGGAAAAAATGCTTACTGGACAATTAACGGCTTCCTGTTTGCGTTGTTCATTGGAGGTATAATGTCAATTCGTGCAAACCTGATGGCGGCTAACGGCATGACAGCGCCCTCTCCTTACTCAATCATTTTTACATTCCTGCTGCTGACCGGAATTTTTGTGCTCATTGGCGACTTGATGGATAAATCCTTCAGCACGGCAAAGGTTAGACAGATTCGTGTAAATCGTGCGTCTCCTTCTTAAGGGCACAACATGCACCTGGAATTTACATTATGTTAACACCTTAATCCCTGCTCAGATCTTCCCCGCCGTGGTATATCTGCTGTGCTGCATTATAGATATCTTCCATGCCAGCGCCATAAGTCGAAGATACAGGAATTATATCCTGGCTTGCTCCAAATGATTTAAGGGCAGACAGAAACTCAATGCTCAACTGGCTTCGCATGGTGGGCCGTTCGTTGTTAATGGCATCGTCAAGTTCCATTAAATCCCTGCTCCAGCCCGATATTTTCCCGCGTTCTTCCTCCGAAAGCAAATCGGATTTGGTAAGAATGTTGAGAAAAGGCACATTGAACCTCACCTGGACAGAAGCTGCCTGAAGCATCAATGAGATGAAGCCTGAGGGATTTCTTGAAATTACAGGGTCGTAAAGAAAACCGATTATCGACTTATCGGCGCCGAGAGCATCGATTAAGTATTTTCCCGATTGCCGCAGCACGAATAATTCCATCTGACCGGGAGTGTCAAAAACAACATACTCGGTTTCAAAGCTTTCGATAATATCCTTCATTTCAGTTATATTAAGAGCAAGCATATCCGCCGCAATAATCTGCGCCCCGTTTGGTCCTACGCCATGCTCTTTCATAATGTCGCGCAATTTAATCCAGTCCCGTATATCCACATCAGGAACGTAAGGCGCATTTTCAATGCCCGGGTCGAGGTTCACCGTAATCGCATCATACCCATGGTTCTGCATCCATCCCATGTATGCGCCTGTCAGCGAGGATTTGCCGCTTCCCGCAGAGCCGATAAAGTAAAGGTTAATCATTTGTATCAAGGGAATAATATCGGTGATAAGAGAAAAGATTTGTGATGCTTCAAAAACTTAAATTATACGCTGATTTTGTGGTGCTCAAGCACAGCCTGTTTGCCATCCCATTTGCATATCTTGGAGCTTTCCTTGCGAGCAGGGGGGTTCCTGAACTTCGCATTCTTTTCTGGGTCGGGCTTGCGTTCATAGGCGCGAGGAGCGCTGCGATGGCGCTGAATAATCTGGTTGACAGGGATATAGATGCGAAAAACCCGAGGACTGCGAATCGCGAATTGCCATCAGGAAGAATAAAGTTGTATGAGGTATGGGGAATAATCCTGATTTCCTACGTCCTGCTGTTCTATTCAGCTTACAAATTAAACCCGCTGTGCCTTGCGCTTTCGCCTGTCATTCTGGTTACGTCGGTCATCTATCCATATCTTAAAAAGTTTACACCGGTCTCGCATTTCGTCCTCGGGCTTAATCTCGGTTATGCCCCTGTGGGAGGCTGGCTTGCGGTTACGGGTCTATTCAATATCCCATTCGGGGCGCCTGAGCTTGCGATGCTGCTTTTGCTTTTTGCTGTCACTTTGTGGGTTGCGGGGTTTGATATGATATACTCGCTGCATGACCTTGATTTTGATAAGAAAGAGGGGCTTTATTCTGTGCCGGCAGTATTCGGAGTAAAGTCGGCGCTCGGATTGTCGTTTGCGGCGCATGTCCTGATGCTGGCGCTGCTGGTCGGGTTGATGGTTGTGCTGAAGCTCGGGGTTGTTTTTAAGGTGGGGCTGGTGGTTATTGCGGCGCTGATATGGTATGAGCATACGCTTGTGAAGGCTGATAATTTTGAGAATATTCCTGTGGCGTTCTTTAATGTGAATGCGGCGGTGAGTTTGTGTATGCTGGCGTTTACGGTGGGGGATGTGCTGTTGTAGGCACCGACCTCGGATTAAAATTCGAAAGGCATCGGTTATAGATGCTCGGATTTTATGCATTCCAGCGATTTTGTAGAATTCTATATTTTTTATTCAGGCGCAGGTATGCATTAGATTATTCCTATTTTTTCTTCCTCTTCACGTCCTTTTTCGTATTCTATCCTTTCATTTAATCTTTTTATAATCTTGGTACACCATAAACCAAGCTTTGGATTCTTATCAGTTTCAAGTTTTTTAATTGCTTCAATCTGTTTTTCATAATAAGGTGTGGAAGAACCAACTGAACTAAACGACCACATATTCGAATCAATTGCAGATTGTACATCCGGTCTATCGCCAAAAGTATAAATTAAAGATTTGGCAATTGGATGGAAAGAATATGTTTCATCTTCTTTTATAAAAAGAGGTACGAGTTTTGCAATAATAACAGGTGCTATCTTCGGATTGTCATTGCACCATCGGATCAAGAAATCTTCACTCAATTCTGATAATACCCCTTCACTATAATATTTTGCATTGTTATCTGGCATAAACAAATATGATATGCGATAATCTGACAGAAGCGCATCACCAAAAATAGGCCACGTAACATCCCTGTATTTACTTAGAAGGATTCTAAGTACTGGTTTTAAACTATAAATCAATCCAACTATGAATTTTTCTGAGCTGAAATCTCCAATAATTACTTTTGAAATATTAATTGCAAATTCATCATTTCTTTCTTCATTTAATAATTTAGTTACAAATTCTATAAAATGATGAGCATCCATATTTGATGCGGATTCAAATTCGAATAGGATATCAGGTATTTCTAAAATCTTCTGAATCTCATCTAGGCACAATTTAAATTTTTCATCATCTTGAAAAGTGTACATAAATAGAACTTCAAGTGCAGGAGGTATTCCTTCATTTCCAAAAGAAATTATATCTTCACAAAACGAAATAACATCCTCTGGAGAAAGATGTTTAAGACTCCCGCCATAAGCAAATGCTCTCAGATCGTTTATATTAAATTTACCTATCTTTACCAATTTGATGATGCGATCTAAATCCTTTTTTTGGGATTTTATCGAACACGTCAATTTTATAGTATGGATATATAGGTCATCGTCATTAACCACAGAATCTAGCATCTCTTCAATCAATTGTGGATTCTTAGGACTTATCGAAGATATAAAACCACATAAAACTGATGGATTCGCTCTGTCAGATTTTATTTTCTTCAAAACTGATAGAGCTTCTTTAATGAAAAAATCTTCCTGATCTAAATACTTTCCTAAAGCATGTCCAAACTCATATCCTCTTGCCTGATTCCCCTCAAAAACAATTTTCAGGTTCTCAAATAATTCTTGGGTATTTTTTGAACATTCCTCAGCAAATTCACTGGCCAATCTGTAGGATCTATTGCTATATGTTTCACCTTCACCAATTTCAAATTCATGATGTGGTTCACTAATAATCAGCTTCCAACGTTGTATAAATGTTCGAGGTGCAAGAATTTCTACCCAGAATTTCAATTTTTTAAGGCCATCGGAAGGGAGTTTAGCCCCATCAAAGTAAATTGTATTTTTTATCTCTTTATATGCTTCCGGCCAGAAAATATCATTTTCTACACATATTGATTTTAGCGCTGATTCGAGTACTTCCATTCTTCCATATTGAACCTGTCCTCTCAAATGATCAGCGATTTGCTTTCTTGCTAAAGCCCCTAGCTCGTCATCAATAATTGCCAATGGGATTAGACGGTTAAAACATTCGGCCCAATAATCAAAAACATCTTGCCAAACTTTAGGTTTCCAATCTTCCTGAGGAGCCCTGCTTCCTTGAATTTCCGCGTTACAATCACGAGAGAAATGATGTGTAAGAAGTGCATGCCCAAGTGCCTCCACAGCAAGTCGCTTATATTCTATTTCATCAGTAGCCAAAGCTTCATCAAGGACATTCAAACGTAAATTAGGAGGAGCTTGTGTACCCGAAAGTAGATAGTGGAATAGTTGGAAGAAGATATTCGTAGCATTATTTCCCCATGTTTCATTTTCAGCTACGGCAAATGATAACAAAATCCTTGCTGAGATTGGGAAGGTCTCCTCCCAAAAACACAGCTTTTGAAGAGACCATACTAAATTCCTTCTACCGGCTTTAACCTGAAGAAGCTGTTCTTTGTCCCAACCACTAAATGCATGTTCAAGAGCATTTACTGTATCTATCGGGTTCACTTCTACTAAAGAGCGGAAAAGCCGTGAACCTTTACCTGAATTCAGCACTTCCGCTTGGCCAAAAGGGCCAGTATCACCACACAGCTCTTTGGTTAGTTGTCTTGCCTCATGAACGTGATGAAGTTTGCTAATTTGGTCGCAAAGAGCCTCTGACATTCCATCAGGCATATCCCCTGTTATGAGTTCTTTTGCTTTCTCAGGATGACATCTTTTCCACCAATCAGCAGCTAATCTAACTGCCAGTGGTATCGGCACAACTCTCACGAAGCGATTTCTTCTATCCAATATGCCATGATCAATAAATTTTACAGCATGTTCATAAAATTCATCTTTGGAAATATTACAAATTTTCTCTGCCACAAAATTACTCTGATGGATCATATCGTCCGAAAATCCCAAATGTGTGAACAGAGAACAAGCAGAAATCACTTTACGAGCATCATCATTTTGCGGTCCACGACCCCAAAGCAATTTTTCCATTAGTGTATTATCATTTAAATTTCCTATATCATGTACATTATCACGAAGAGCTTTTGCCAGTATAACAGCAATTTTGGGGAACCCTTCAGCGAACTCTAGAATACGATTAATGTCTAGATCTTGTAACCCTGGATAGCTTTGTTTTAGAATCCCCTTTATGACCTCCTCTGATGCTGGTTTTAATTTGATGAAATTACAGTCATCACATGATTCGGGATCGTAATCTAATGTAAGTAAACTTAATCGGCTATCTGGATGCTCGATTTCTCTACGTAATCTTTGATGCAACTCTAACTCACAATTATCAACAACTAATATACTCTCTAATTTTTGATCGCGCCATTGTTTAATTATACCCTGTAATCCCGTAGAATCATCAGCAGCGTCAATATACACGACTTGATCTGTAATCATCTGAGCCTCAAGGTTTTCTTGAGAATTTTCAGGAGGACGAAAAACTTCAAAAGCGAGCCTGGTCTTTCCAAGACCTGATAAACCAACAATACGCGCAACTTTTTTTGCCCCAATAAAATGATTTTTTAGTTGAGATATATGACCTGAGAGTGTATCATCCTGAACATACTTAACGTCATTTTCAGGATATTTTTTCCAATCTTCCCATGTATTCATAATGTTTGGTAAAGGTCTTCCAAGCCAACTGCAAACCTGAACTATAGCAGAGACATATTCATTTACCCATCTGGAAATTTTATTAGAATCATAAATTTTAATATCAACAGTTTTATAATAATAAGCTCCTGTATTTTTTATAGCTTCTCGAAATGCTTCAACTCTTGTTAGTTCTGAGGGATAAACAGTAAAATCATCTGTGCAAAAAAGAACATAACTGCCACCATTATCGAAAACATCTTTCACGCGAGGTTTAAGTTCACCCTTATTAACAATTTCATCTTTACATTTGGAAGGTGGCATTTCCGTCGCTTTACATTGAAATAATGTATAACGGTTCGGCAACCATTCCGTTTTATCAGGTCCACCAATCCATTTAATATGAGCATCCTCTCCGCCATCAGATGCCTTTATATTAAGAGAACCAGATATGCAAGATTTTGGTATCTCATATTTTTGTGCTTCCATACGTAATAGGCGTAACAATAAATCAGGTAACTGTTTTTCATCGAGTTTATTTATATCATCAGGTGTTACTTCTAAAATATGGACCATAGAGACCTCTTAATCCAATTTGTTTTACTAATTTATATTTTTAGATATTGTCATTTTCCACTCATCTCAATATTTCCCTACACTTATTTGTACTAATCCTCCAATTACACCCCACTATGCGCAAAAAGCAAAAAGACTGGGCAAAAGACATGGCATACGAGCGCATACACCTGCTTTTTGAGCTTGCAGACCATGAATTCAAAACCCACCCCGAACTCAGCAACCGGTATGTCGGACTGGCGCGCCGCATAGGGATGAGATACCGCGTAAGGATGCCGCCTGAATTAAAGCACAGGATTTGCAAGCATTGCCATGCTTACCTGGTTCAGGGCGCAACCGCGCGCACAAGGCTTCAGGGTACGCACATAACAACGACATGCACGGTTTGCGGAAAACAGATGAGGCGGCCGTATTAATTAACTATCAAACAGCCTCAACCTTTGCATCCATCCATTCCTCCCCAAAAAGATGTTTAAGCAGCGAAACGATGCTAAAATTAGACCCCGTCTCTATTTCCAATGACACAATACTATTTTCCTGTCGCAGCGCGGCAGAATTCAGAAGCTTCTTCTTCCTGTCCTTTGCTGCCACTTCAAAATAAGTCACTCCATCTGTTTTCCTTATATCAAACCCCATTCCGTTCTCAAGCAGAAAATCCTGCAACATGTTCTGGAAACCGTACTTTGATACGTCTTTCCACACCGATGTTATCCTGAAACTATTTCCAATCTCCTTCTCTGAAACCCTGGAAATATCCAAAAGCGGGGAGTCGATCTTGTTTTTTTCAAGATAACCCATGAAAACATCGGATGAACCCATGAACTCAAAATCGTATAAGAAGCGCCCGAACAGGAACCCATATCCTTTCGAAGCTGGCATATTCTGCACCTGCCTGCACGCAAGATAATCTTTAACAAGAGAAGGTATATGCTCAAAAACAGCCCTGCCGATAAAGGCGCATTTTGCCTCCGGGGTCAGAAATCTTCCCTGCTCTTTTATTGTAACAACTGCCTGCACAGTCTGCGGCTTTTTCTTCAGTTCCACAATCTTCTTGAGTCTCTCTATATCTTCCTTCCCGACTTCGGGAAGCCTTGAAAGTTTACGGTCTTCGCATCCCCCGCATCCGATGCATTCCCCTTTTCCCAGAAGGCAGTATCCGCTGTCCTTGAAATTCCTGGCTTCATTATACATCCTGTAAAGGAATGATTTGGCTGGCGCGCCTCTTAAGTTCTCAAAAGGAAAAACATAGCTCTCGTCTTTAACACCGGATAATCCTTCACCGGATGCAGACCTCAAAGATGAAATAAGCGCATTTTTATCCCCGGTTATATGTTCCCCGTCAAAATATCCTCCCTTTTTTGCGAAATCGGAAATGGTCTCAAAACATTCAAAACCGCCCAGCGCGATATGCTGTGATACCTGGAATTCCTCCATATCCTGCGCCATCCTGAACTCAAAACCATTGGTTTCACAATCCCTCTTCAGGTCGCCCTTTATTTGTTTTATGCTATCCGGGTCTTTTATGGTTGGAGCAAACTGCATCGGGGTAAAAGGGAGGTTAACAAGCAGCCCGAAACTCATAATAGTCCTGCATCCGGGTGACAATCCGATTTTCAGCCGCTTAAGCTTCATTATGAAGTCTTTAAATTCTTTCAGGTCCTTGTCATTTTCAAGTCCGGTTATCATAAAAAATAATTTCAGTTGCCTTGGTTTTTTTGCATATATGTGTTCAAGAGCCTTCAAAAGTTCCAGTTCGTTCAGGCTCTTGTGTAAATAGCGCCTCATCCTGTCGCTGATTCCTTCCACTCCTATGGTATAAGTCCGTTTTCCTGAAAGTATCTCTATATCCAGGAGCTCGGGACGCAATGCAATTATATCGGCTCTCTGGCTTTTGAAATTCACGAACTTGGCTACTTCGTTTAAGTCGGCTATAATACGCGATATTCCTGTGTGCATGTTGAAATTAAAACTAAGAAAATCAAATTCTGTTGGAGAATGTTTTGTTTTTACTTCAAGCGCCTTTTCCAGTATATCCTATTTAGGACAATCCTTTTTTTCGTTAATTATAGACACGATTTTGCCTACTGCCCCTTCGCCTTCCCCAAAGAAGAGGGCATCGACAAACGAGTCACCTTCAGGAGAAATCGCACACTGCGCCATAAGCGCATTTGAGCCACCCATTACAATGACAGGCGCCCTTGCTTTAAGTCTCTCTTTTTTGAAAGCCGCAATCCCGCTATTTAAAAAGAGGTAAGGTAAGTTGAATAACTCAAGATTAAATGAATTGGATACCAGCACGAGGTCAAAATCCGATATCGAGCGAAGCGATTGAATGCCCAGGAAAAACGGTATGTTGTTATCGATAAAAAGCGGAATGTTCTTCGGGTTAGGGAAAAAGGCATAATCGATATATGCATCAGGCAGTGCCCTTCTGGCTTCCTGGAAGAGGAAATGATGAGTTATGGATTCACGGATATTCGGAAATGGGGACAGCCTGACAATCAACACCTTAAGTTGTGCTTCTTCGAATCCCGGATTATTGAAAGTAAGGTTATTCTGGGGAAAGTATGCGCGATAACCATCCAGCCTGTAGAGGTTTTTAAATATGAATTCCTTGTAGTCTGTCATTTGAGCCTGATTTTTTTATGATCTCCAGGTTAATACATTGCAGTCACTAAGAAGTTAATAACTTCCATGAACATAATGGCTATTGCAAACCATTGAATAATATGATAAATTGGGGGTAAGATTTATTAATGAGTTTGGATATATTGGGTTTTAGTGAAGTATTTGGTTCATAAATTTATTTCCAAAAAAAACCCGAATAGATTTTTTGATGTTTATAGATAAAATTATATACTGAAAAAGTTTATGCTAATTTTTTATCACAACATGGAGGATGAAACTTGAAGTATTGTGTTGACTGCAGATACTTCTCAACAAAAGTAAAAGGAAGCAACAGGGAACAATACGATGGTTCCTGTACATTGATTAAGAAAAACGTGTACGAAACCAACCGTGAGTGCAAAGAATTCAAAGAAGAACACATTTAGGCAAAATTGAGTCAGATTCTGGCTATTGCTGTTTTTGTATTTACTTACGCACTGATAGTCTTAAAACCCAAAGGAATCAATGAAGCCAGTGCTGCGTTAATCGGCGCCGCAATTACAATTATTTTTTTACTCAAGCCGCATCATATACTTGAAGCGTTCGGTATTTCGACCACGGAAATGCCGCAGCCGCTTGTGACTACATGGAACGTGGTCATAATACTTGCGACTTTGATGGTAATCTCAACCCTTCTTGATGATTACGGTTTCTTTGAGTACTGCGCTTCCCGGGCGATTTATGCATCAAAAAACAGTGGGGAGCGGCTTTTTTTATATACCTTCCTTGTAGTTTCGGTTATATCACTTTTTGCGGGCAATGATGTTGTTATCCTGACCACCACGCCTATAATACTTATTTTCTGCAGGAAAGCGGGCATTAACCCGAAACCCTATATGTACGTTTCTTTTTTCGCTGCGAACACATTTTCAATGCCGCTGTATATCGGAAACCTGACCAATATATTGATTGGCGACAGCTTCAAACTTGATTTTTTCGGTTTCACAGGATACATGATTCTCCCTACACTGGCTGCCGCTTTTGTAAATTATTACCTGATGAAGTATATTTTCAGGAACCAGATACCTGAGACTTTCAATTCCAATGATAATGGAAGAACCCAGATTAAAAATAAATTCCTGGTAATTCTTGGGCTGGCAGTCCTGCTTGCAGTTATTTTACTTGGCGGCGTTGCGAACCATTACGGGATACCTCTTTCTATTGTGACTTTAGGCGGCGCTTTAATCTTGCTGCTTTTTGAGCGGCGCCCAACCCAGCGCCTGCGGAAAGTCTCATGGAATGTAGTACTTTTCGTTATCGGGCTTTTCATCGTTGTAAAAGGGATTGAGGTAAGCGGCGCCGCAGATAACGCCGGGGAAGTCCTGTTTGCGAATTTAAGCAGTAATATGACTGCCGCAATCTTCACAGTATCCCTCTTTTCTGCTTTTTTATGCAATCTTGTTAATAACATACCAATGACTGCCATGATGCTATCCATAACACAGCACGCGGGTCTTTCATCGCAAATGAACACGGCAATGGGATATTCACTGGTCATAGGCTCGAATCTTGGCGCAAATTTCACCACGTTTGGCGCGCTTGCCGGGATTCTTTGGCTTGAAAGCGCAAGGCGGTATGGCTGGAGTACGTCAATGACTGACCTTTTGAAAATCGGATTATTTATTACTCCCATAGCTATTCTGGGAGCAAGCCTTGTGCTGGCGCTTGAAATGTCTCTCTGGTAATTTCATTGATTTTCAAGAAAAACAGTAGTTATATATCTGATTGAGTACAACTCGAACCCCTGTTCAGGTGATATTATGAATTTCATTGTAAAAGGCACATTCAAAGCAGGACTCAAATGGGAAAGATTTACAAAAACAATAACAAGTCCGAATAAAAAGAATGCATCGGAAAAAGCATATTCCTTGATAGGAAGCGAACATGGGCTCAAGCGCAACCTAGTAAAAATCGAATCAGTAGAAGAGGTTGCAAAATGAGCGGTGCATTAACCCAACAGCAGCTTGCGGAATTATCCGAAAAACACCAGGTTTACCAGTATCAGGCAGAGTCGTTAGCCCAGCAGATAAACATGGTAAAACTGACCATCAGGGATGTGGAAACCGCATTAACGACAGTCACAGCCTTGAAAGACGAACCTGCAGGTCAAGAAACCCTTGTGCCAGTAGGATTCGGCTCTTTTGTCAAAGCAACTTTAACCACGACGGATAAAGTAGTTGTGGGAGTTGGCGCAGGCGTGAGCATCGAAAAGAATATAGACGATGCAAAATCGTTCCTTGAAAAGAAAAAAGAAGAGCTTAACAAATATCTTGAGCAATTAAACGGCACAATCGCAAAAATCGCGCAGGAATTGCAAAATATCCAGAAGCTTGTACAGAGGCATCAACAAGCACAGCAAGCCCAGCAGCCCATGCGCGCCCAGTAGGTTTTTTCTGTAAATATGTTTGATAAACTAAAGGAAAAGCTTGGCAGTTTTAAAAAAGTTCTTGGCGGCGCTATAGAAGAAAAAGAGAAAGAAGTTATAAAGATAGAGCCTGTTAAGACTGAAGCGACTGAAGCCGTTAAAACAGAAGTCGCAGTTAAAAAAGAGACTCCCAAAACTCCTGAGCAAGCTGGAACCAAAGCGCCTGAAAAAATCGGCATTTTTGATAAGATTAAAGCAGCGGTTCTTGAACAGGAGTTCATTATCGAGGAGGGCAGCCTGAAAGACCATTTATGGGAGCTTGAAATGGCGCTTCTTGAGAGCGATGTGGCGCTGCCTGTTGCTGAGAAAATCGTGGAATCTGTGAAAACAGAACTTGTGGGAAGCCGGAGGAAAATCGGATCGGATACCGGGAAAATTGTCGAAACGGCGATTAAAAACGCGATTTTAAAAGTAATTTCGGTTGACTCTTTTGACTTTGATGGTTTTATCAAGAAAGCTAATAAACCCGTCAGCATTGTTTTTGTCGGGGTGAACGGAACAGGCAAGACAACGACTGTTGCCAAAATGGCAGAGCGTTTCATGGCGCAGGGATATTCAGTGGTGATTGCCGCAGCCGACACATTCCGCGCCGGTGCGATTGAGCAGATAGACAGGCATGCAGAGGCTCTTGGAGTCAAGATAATCAAACACCAGGAAGGCGCTGACCCTGCAGCTATCGTTTACGACGCAGTGCAATTCGCAAAGGCAAAACACAAGGATATCGTGCTTGCGGATACGGCTGGCAGAATGCACACGAACGTGAACCTGATGGACCAGTTGAAAAAGGTGTGCAGGGTGAACCAGCCCGACCTTGTTATTTTTGTGGACGAGGCTGTGGCAGGAAATGACGCGGTTGAACGCGCCAAGCTGTTTAACAATGCAGTGCCTTTTAACGGCAGCATCCTGACAAAAGCGGATGCGGACTCAAAGGGCGGGGCTGCTATTTCAATATCTTACACGACAGGGAAGCCCATATTGTTTTTGGGAGTAGGGCAGACGTATAAAGACCTTGTGAAGTTTGAGCCGCAGTGGCTGCTGGCGCGGTTGTTTGAATAGGCGGTTAAAATCAAGTAGCCTTTATCCTGCATAAGTGAGCCAATTTGAATATATTGCAAACTGAAATTCTTCTATCTTTTTACAACATTATTTTAGTTATAAACATACGCGACAACAACAGTCGCGCGATAATTAGACTGAGTTCATTTTGTTGATCTTGTAAAAGCAGTATGGGTCGTTATGAAATTTACCTGAAGCCGTATAAGAATTGGATGAACAACCTCCCAAACACTCCATAGCCTTGTTGCAAGAACTGCAGTTTGATCCCAGTTGCCCACTAGAAAAGCTACGAGTATAAGCAAAAGAATCCGGGTGGAACCATATACTCCACAAATCATTCTTGCGCAGATCACCTTCTACCAATTCATCCGGTAAAGATAAGCACCCTTTCACCTTGCCGTCGCTGGTTATGCCGCATCCTACCCAACCAGCAGAACAACCCCTCCAAGGTCTTTCAGAATTAGATATTCCGTCTATATATTCGAGCCCGTCACTGGGGATGATACGGGTACCTTCTTTTTCAGATTTAGGCGCCCAATATTGAATAAATCTCCCAAGTTCCAGCATACCTAGATCGTCCATGTAGAGCTCTCTGAAGTTGTTTGCACGCCCGGTTGGAATTAATGGTTGAACCCTCCAATCGCGTATTCCAATAGATTGCAGTAAATGAAGGATGGCTGGCAGTTCACCAATATTAAGGTTGTTAACCGTGGTGATGACGATTATATGAATATTCTCCTGCTGGAGCATCTCTATGCTTCTCAGCACGTGCTTAAAAGACCCTTTACGTCCTCTGATATTATCGTGAGTTTTTTCAAGTCCATCCAAGCTTATGCCTACATTGGAAATGCCAACACTTTTAATCTGAGAGACCTTTTTCGAATCCAAAGCTAGGCCATTAGTAAGTATGTTTGTTGATATTCCGAGATCTTTCAAGTATAGAGCTATTTCTGTCCAGTCTTCCCTCAGCATAGGCTCTCCACCAGTAAAGTCCACCTCCTGTACTAATAAGGCAGGAAATTGGTCACAGATTTTTAGCGCTTCTTTCGTTGTAAGCTCATTATCCCTTGGCAAGCCAGCAGCCGAAGCGCAATGATTACAGCGTAGGTTACACGCTAGTGTTAGTTCCCATCCTATATTAAACGGAAATCCTTCAAAGTCCAAGCCCTATTCCTCATTTTAAGCAAAAATATTAAAATAAAGGGGTTTATTATTTTTTGCTTACTTCAGATTACTATGCCCTGGCATAGTTCTGCAGTGCAATGTAATCCCCAGCCCTCAAAATTGGTTCCCTGCCGTTCAACACATCATCAGCAATATTTATGATTGCCCCGGCAATCTTAGCAGGAGGCTCTTTCTTGTCGAATATATATGCATTTACATGTTTTGCGACCACTTCCCCAAATTCTTTCCCTGGGTCGATGGCAATGACGTCCCTAATAACATTGCCTTGCCAATTAGGGTACGTTAAATATTTTCTCATATCTTTCCAATCTTGTAACTTTCTAGCTATGCTGACTTTACTTATTCCTCTCACAATATTCACAATTTCAAACTTGTCCATAATACTCACCTTGGTTTATAGTAAGCATAGACAAGATATAAATCTTTCGTACCTGAACCTAAAGGTTCATGGTAGTTACCAACGCCTATTAAAAACCGTTGGTAACTTATTTCATGCTATTGTAATAAGTTACAATACTCGAATTCATTGTTCAACAAACAAATTCTTCAATAGATTCATGCTCTCCTTAAATTTCAATCTTTTAATC
>JAPZAN010000015.1 GCA_027460605.1 Candidatus Methanoperedens sp. | reverse complement strand
CGTGGCTGGCGGAACAGCCCAGTTTAATCTTAGCGGCATAGCTGCAGGCGATTACTTCATCAGGGTAAATGGCCTTGCCGACGACCTTGTGCCGACACGCATCGATGACCCGACGAAGGCTATCAGCCAGTTCGTTGGGCAGATGTTACGGGTAACGGTCATCGGCAGCCTTTCGGATCCGACCTATCGGGTACAGACGTTCTCCAAAGGACAGGGAGAACATCCGGTTGTTGTGTATTCCGACGGCTCCAATGACCGAGCACTTCGACTGCGGTCAATCCGACGTTCCCGACATGGATGCTTGGCGATAAGAACCACGCAAATGATTACAATGAGACCGACAGTAAGTGCAATACCTGCCATGTCAAACTTGACACGAAACCGGCAACTTTCATGCAGGTCGCAACCAGCAACGGCTGGTGTTACAGGTGTCACTATGGTAAAGCAGGCGTTGATGCAGGATTTATAGATACAACAGCTCTTGCTGCAACACCAACAGCAACATCCACACCGATAGCCACAACAGCGGCGCCGACTGCCACGCCAAAAACACCGGCATTTGAAGCGCTTTTGGCGATTTCCGCACTGCTGATAATGGTACTGGTTAGAAGAAGATAACCGGTACCTATTTTTTCACTTTTTACTTTCAAGAATGTGCTCTTAATTTCTAAAATAAATAACACTATTTGCTATTTGCTTACTTGATGGGAAATATGTGATGCACATATCATTCGCCTTCGCAAAAGGCGTGAGTGGCGCAATCTACTTCAACCCGGCATTTATTTTTTCAGCGGTGCTGTAAGCATCATATATATTATAAATCCAGAACAATGGGTATAATATAAATCCAATAAATACAAACATCATTAGGAACAAAAAATGACGCTATTGCAGCAATTCCCGAACTTTTTTTCTCAATACTAATGGAAATGGGTTTAACTCGTACCCCACATTTAGGACATATTTCGGCTTTATCGTCGATTTCAGCACCGCAGTTTTTACAATACATATTTTCACCACTATTTTATTATCCCTTCTACTTACTATATGAGAACTCATATATATATTTGTTATACGAGAATATTATAATTCGATAACGTCAGACATATCCAAACTGTACAAAAAATTACATGCCCAGGACGGGATCCGAACCCGTGACCTCCAGATTTCTCAGGAAGCACAAGCGCCTCTTCAAATTTACCCTATGAGTCTGGCGCCCTAACCAACTAGGCCACCTGGGCATAACCCTCCCATACATGCGAAGCGGTATTAAAATATATCGTATTCCTGCGCGCTACTTTAATCCTGCGAAGGCATCTCAACTGCTGCGCCCACTTTTCTTAAATCCTCAAAAAATCCGGGATACGAAATGCTTACAGATTCAATCGTATCAATCGTTGTATCCCCGGCCACCAATCCGGCAACCGCCAAGGCCATGACAATCCTGTGGTCATCCCAGCCGTGCACCTCGGCGCCTTTTATCGCGCCGCCTTTTATTACGAGCCTGTCCTTTTCCTCGGTGATGTCAACGCCCATTTTCTTGAGTTCAACGGTCATCGCATGGAGCCTGTCAGTTTCCTTATACCTCACATGTTCCGCGTTCCCGATGACCATCGTTCCCTTCGAGGCGGCGCCAAGCACAGCCAGCGTTGGAACAAGGTCTGGGGTCTTCCCGACATCCACTTCGATGCCATTAAGCTCGCTTTTGCTCACCCTGACCTCTCCTTTTTTCTCGTTCCATGAGATTTGCGCTCCCATTTTCCCAAGAATTTCTATCAAAGCCGAATCACCCTGCTCTGAAGGATACAGGTTTTTAATGGTAATATCGCCGCACAGCGCACCTATCGCCATCATATACGATGCAGATGAAAAATCACCCGGGACATTATAGGAACTCATGTCATATTCCTGCTCAGGCGGAATTGTAAAAGTGTTCGGGTTATCTGCGGTTATTTTTGCGCCTGCGCCTTTTAGCATATCGATTGTAATGTTCACATAGGGTCTGGATTTCAATTCGCCTTTTATCATCACTTTTGTCTTGTGTGACGCAAACGGGCAGGCGATTAGGAGCGCGGATATGAACTGCGAGCTTACCGAGCCGTCGATATAGACAGGTCCTCCCCTCATTTTCCCCCTCACCACAATCGGCGCCATGCCGTTGCCGCGCGTGGAGAAGGCTTCGGCGCCGAGGTCGTTTAACGCATTCAGAAGCGGCGTATTGGGTCTTGTCCTGATGCTTGCATCGCCGGTCAGGACAGTGGCGCCATTTACAAGCGATGCCACCGCCGTCATTATGCGAAGAGTGGTGCCCGAGTTTGCAACATCAATTACATTATCGGGAATTCTTAATTTCCCGTCAAAGCCTTTGATAACCAGAGAATCTTTTTTTGATACGATTTCAGCCCCGAAAGCTTCGGATGCCCTTATCGTTGCTTTTGTGTCTTCGGATATAAGCGGGTTATTGATTGTTGCTTTTTTTGAGAGCGCGGCTATTGCAATAGCCCTGTGGGTATAGCTTTTCGAGGGCGGGGCGTTGACGGTTCCTTTTATGTCCGATTTTTGGATTGTCACTTTCATGTTTGTGAATAGGCTAAATAAAGATGCAACTATTTATAATTGCTCTGTAGGGTCATAATTTGTTTTAGAATCGGTAGCTATGAACCCATAAATCAGATAAAATGCCTGCCTTGAAAAGGTCATATTGGTTTTTGGGCATTTATTTATGGTGAAAGCAACAATTATATCTATGGAAAGGCATATCAGAAAAAGTAAATTAGGAGGTTAAGAAATAATGGCAATAGGGACTCCGGAAATATTTGTACTTATAATTATCGCGGTCGTAATTTGGTTTTTATTCTTTAGAGGTCATAGGCAACAGCAGCAGCAACAACAAGTTGTAATTCAAAATAGCGGTGAAAAGAAAAATATGAGGGTTTGCCCTAAATGCGGTATGCAGAATGATAAAGATGCTAAATTCTGCAATGATTGTGGTTTCAAATTTACTTAATAAGACCTGCCTTAGTGCTTCTTACCAAATTTCGGCAACCATTTTCCGAGACAACAAATCTGCGGTTTGTTATTCAAATTAGCCACTTTAATTTCTATCAAACCCTGTGTGCATTTCTTCAAACTTTTTTTAGCAATGCTAAAACCAGAAGATTTTATTTTAAATAAACATTCATGTAGCAATAGGCAATTAGTTTATATCGTTCCACCATCTAATACTATAATTCAGGTGTAAAAATGAAAAATACCATTCAGGCTCTTAAGAACAGGATAGATGCTCTTGAAACCGAACTGACCGCTATGCGTAGGACACTTGGTGCAACAATGGAAAAAAAAGATCCAAAAGCCTGGGATAGATTGCATATCATAGGCAAGGAAATAGCTCGCGACTGGAAGCTCAAAAAACCAAGCTGGCAAGTAGTATCTGAATCCAGAAGATAATTATGTACTGCATAGATGCCAGTGTCTTCATAAACGCTGAAATTGAGGGTGAGGAATTTCACGAATATAGCGCAAAGCTCATGCAGAACTTCAGGGACAAGGGGATTACGATAATCGTCCCGGAAATCGTCTTGCCTGAAATTTCATCTGCGATCTCAAGAGGCACTGATGACCCTGAAAAAGCGTTAAAGTTTGTAAAAGAGCTAAAACAAATCCCAAACATTGTATTTGTTCCAATAGACAGGGAAGTTTCTGACCATGCTTCGAAGCTTGCAGCCGAGTACAAGCTCCGGGGGTGCGATGCAATTTATGTGGCTGTTGCGTTTATATTCAGAGCTAAATTAATCAGCCTTGATAAACAGCAGATTGAGAGGGCCGTGGAATATATAGAGGCTGCAACGCCGCAAGAAGAAATAAAAAATCTTTAAAAAACTGCATATCACACAACACCCACCGCATGCAGTAACCTCCACATCGCAGCAAGCCAGCGGGGTATAGTAATCAAATGAATCGCTACGCATCGGCGCGGATGCTCAGGATTTTGCATTTCTGTAGGTTTTGAGCATTTCTAAAATCTTATTTTCATCCAAACCTGCTACTTTCCCACTCTCTATATCGCTGAATCTTCGAGAGACTTCTTTCATAAACTCAGGATCGGTAATTGTCTCCAGTTCATCAAGCTTGTCCTCTATTTCAGTCATCATTCCAAATTCATTGATTGCATGCAATATTCAAGTAGTTTTCTATACATAAACAAGAAAAGGAATCAATGCCTTGCGCCTGAATAAAGGTCTCCAAGCAGTTATGATAAAAAAATGAGTAGAAGCGAACCCTGTGTACTCCCCTCAAAGATAAAATAAAGCCACTTACCAATTTCGTCAATACTTACAAACCCATTTTCCCGAGCCCCCTCCCTGCCTTAACTCCGCTCTCATCTTTCGCCATATAGTATTTTGTAGCATCATTCTTGACACTAATCTCGACAATCTTATTATGGCTTTTTAGTTCACCGATAGACAGAACCCATCGGAATTCTTATATAGAACAACAAACATTGATTTGCCAAAATAGCAGCCCGATAATTGTATAATTATATTAAATTTATATATAATCGGGGCATCAAAATAATATTACTAAAAACTGAAATCAGGAGGATAATTATCTATGGCAGCACAACTTGGCGGACAACCTATCATAATCTTAAGGGAAGGCACGGAGAGAACACGCGGGCAGGAAGCCAGGAATAATAACATCATGGCGGCAAAAGCAGTTGCTGAAGCCGTGAGAACCACACTGGGACCAAAAGGCATGGATAAGATGCTTGTGGGCGGCGGGAATATTACAATCACAAACGACGGCGTCACCATCCTGAAGGAAATGGAAATAGAGCACCCGGCAGCAAAAATGCTTGTGGAGGTAGCAAAAACGCAGGATGACGAAGTCGGGGATGGCACTACTACCGCCGCCGTTCTAACAGGAGAATTGCTGGTAAAAGCCCAGGAATTATTGAACCAGGACTTGCACCCCACAATAATAGTAACAGGCTACAGGATGGCTGCCGATAAGGCAATTGAACTCCTGAAGGAAATTACGCACACCATCACGGAGAATGATGAGGAGCATCTAATCAACATTGCAAGCACCGCAATGACAGGAAAGGGTGCCGAGGGTTCAAAAGAAAAACTTGCAAAAATCGCAGTTGCCGCTATCAAATCCATTGTTGATGAGGAAGACGGGAAGAAGGTCGTCGATATTGATAATATTAAAATTGAGAAAAAAGTAGGAAAAAGCGTTGATGATTGCGAATTTATCAAAGGCATTGTTCTTGATAAAGATAAAGTCCACAACAACATGCCAAACAAGGTAAAAGATGCGAAGATTGCGCTCATCACGCGACCCATTGAATTCAGCAAGATGGAGCTTGAAGCTGAGATTGATATTTCAACTCCGGGTGAGCTTTCAAAATATCTTGACCAGGAAGAACAGATTGTCCATGATATCGTGAACCGGATCGCTGCCAGCGGCGCAAATGTTGTGTTGTGTCAATTGGGCATAGAAGACCTCGCGCAGCATTTCCTTGCAAAAGTGAATATTCTTGCGGTACAACGCGTTGAGAAAAAGGATATCGAAAAGGTTGCACGGGCAAGCGGTGCAAATCTCATTACAAGCCTTGACGATTTCGACGCCTCGGACTTGGGAAGCGCGGGACTTGTTGAATTGAAGGGTCACGGCGAGGATAAGATGCTTTATATTACTGAATGCAGCAATCCAAAAGCAATATCGGTCATTATACACGGCGGCACAGAGCATGTACTGGAAAGTACGGAACGGGCTCTTGAAGATGCGTTAAGGGTCGTGGGCGTTGCGGTTGAAGATGAAAAACTGGTTGCAGGCGCAGGCTCGCCTGAGATCGAACTTGCCTTGCGGTTAAAAGACTACGCTTCGACATTGAAAGGCAGGGAGCAGCTTTCTGTGACAAAGTTTGCAGAGGCGCTTGAAATCATCCCGAAAACCCTTGCGGAAAATGCAGGGCTTGACCCTATAGATATGCTTGTGGAACTCCGCAGCCAGCATGAAAAAGGAAACAAGGATGCTGGGCTTAACGTATTCACAGGAAAAGCTGAAAATATGTGGAAGAACGGGGTTATTGAACCTCTTCGCGTCAAGACGCAGGCTATAAACTCGGCAACCGAAACCGCCATAATGATATTGAGAATAGATGACGTGCTTGCAGCTTCTGGCGGCGGCGCCGGACAGGGCGAAGCGTGCGGCATGGGCGGGATGGGAGGCATGCCGCCAGGCATGATGTGAAAGCCAGATACCTTTTTGGCTGTAACATTGGAAGAGGCGATGTATAATTGGGATACATGCCTTATCCTTTGATTTTTTGATATAACTAATAAAAAAGCTTGAAAATTTGATTTTTATTTTGTCAACACAATTTCAATAATGGACACGTTGATATTGCTTTTCCCCTTGCTTTGACTGCAACTTCAGATGCGCCGTTGTTAAATTGCGTTACTACTGCAAGAACATAGTTCATCACTGGTTTGTTTCCGACATATACTATATTGTCCTCTGTCATAACTGTCCTCCCTGAATTTCAGGTTATCAATTACTATGCCCCTACATATATTTACCGAAATTTTTTGATGAAAATTAAATCCTTATTGAATAGATTATCACATTCCTGCCATCAAAAAATGATGCAAAAGCGTCGCCTTTATATCCATAAAGATACCACTAAAGAACCCATGATTAAGCTCTCTGAACTTTATTCCGGCAAGGCAAAGACGGTCTTCAAAACAGACACTCCTGAAAAGCTGATAATGGAATTCAGGGACAGCCTGACGGCTTTTGACGGCAAGAAGAAAAGCGAAGCTCCAAAAAAAGGATATTACAATGCCCAGATAGCTGCAAAGCTCTTCCGGCTTCTTGAAGAAAAAGGCATT
>JAPZAN010000014.1 GCA_027460605.1 Candidatus Methanoperedens sp. | reverse complement strand
ATCGAAATAACTAATCACATTAGAATCCGGTTATCCCGTGAATTTCGCATCTCATCTTCGCAATATAATTGTTGAAACTTTCAACATCTTTAATCCTTTTTTTGACAAGAGCCCTTATCTTTGCACGAATCCGGGTATTTGGCATTATCCCGTAAGCAAGAAGATGCTGGATTATTTTATGCGCAGACATGCCGCCTTTTTTGTCCCAGTCTGTCAATAAGATAATCTCTTTCCCGCTTCTTTGTAGCGCTTCTGTGAATTCAAGAAGCGGCTGCTGGGTTCTTCGAGCTTTTCAAGACGTTCAATATCTTCAGGAATCATTTTATTCATTTCTGGGTTAGAACCTTCAAGATCTCATGGGCGTCCATGCCTGTTATCTTCACTGATTTTTTACTGTTTGTTAAACCTGAGATTATCCTGACATTGCCGGAATTGACCTTGAATAAATCGGACAGGAATGATACAAGTTCTGCGTTGGCCTTGCCTTTTTGCGCCCTTTCCGAGAGCCGGATTTCGATGCGCTTTCGCCAGGGGTTATATCCGTGCACGGCGGTCTCTTTTGAGCCTGCCGATATCTCAAGGTCAAGGATTACGCCGTCACTGGATAGCTTGATGGCATCTTTCATCATTATATATATGGGAGGGGATGATATAAATTATATTGTTGGTTCGATCACCACTGATTTTCCTTCTGGAAAAGCTTCGATACATTCAATTCTGTCACAGCCACGCCAGGTCAGTAGATATGCTCCGTCTTCATCTATATACACAAAAGTATTGACATAACGCTGTTTTCCATTAATCACACTATCCTTGCCCGTCCAGTTCCCGCTGTTAATGAACAGCCTGTTGCCTGTATCTTTATTAGGCCCATAGTAACTTGCAAAATGGGTATGACCGAAAACCACGACTTCTGCTTTTATAGTATTCTTTTCCTGATAGTACTTCTCTTTTATAATCTGTTCAGCGGTCTTATCTATGGGTTTAGTCATGTTGTAGATTAACCTTTGGCTTTTGGCAACAACACCTGGGATCGAGCTCAGGGCAAAGAAACCAGTTAATGCAGCCAATATAAGGTTATATCGGAAAGGGGAGGGCAGATTATTCCAAAAGTACCATCCACTCAGAGATACTCCTACGATTATCAATGGTGCCAGTATCAGATTGTTCAGGGAACTGGATGGCATGAAGTAGTTCCAAATGTATCTGACCCCAAATACTAATAATAACATCAATGCTGAAAAGAGAAGAATATGTAATAGATTAACTATGAGAGGTATTGATTGATATTTATCCCAATAATACCATCCTCCAAACAAAGCTAAGAATATCACAAAGTTTCTTACCCAATGTTTTTTGGTAGATGATATATTGAACATATCCTGAAACCAGCCAAGAGGATCCCATTTCTCTCCGATGCTGTCTGAAACTTTCTTAAGAATGTCCTGCTCTTTATCGAACTGATGACCGTGAAGGAAGAAATAAGACTGCTTTCCTATCATCTCGCCGTTTGCGATACCTGTTTTTTCATCTTTTTCAGGATAATGCCTGTCACAAATATTAAATTTTGTTCCATTAGGCAGTATCACATAGTCGATATCATCTTCAAGTTCGCTCAGCGAATCGTCATGATTTCCGACCACGTAGATCTTTTCGCAATTGATATGTGAGAGAATTGAAAATGGTTTCATGCCATCCCTGATAACGTAATCCCTGTTTCCATCTTCAGGATCCCACAATTCCAATATGTCTCCTAGGAGAACTATTTTCTCAGGTTTTTTTATTGTAATTTCTTTATCATCTTTGCATTTAATGATATTAGGCTGGCTATCCAGCCTATGTACCCAATCAAGGAAATTACAGAACTCTACTTGGTTGCACTTCTCGCTACCCAAATGCACATCCGATACAACGATATAAGCCATATTACACCCGGAAATCCATTGAATTTCGGGAATAAATACTTTCCCCCAAATTCTAAATTAATAAATCTTTTAGTCTCATGATTATTATGATAAAGTATATATGCGGTGAGGTAGAAGAATTGATTGGAGAAAAATGTTCGAATATTCTTTTGGATCGAAAAGGAGAGTACCCATACCAGTTCCCCCCACAAGACCGAGATTTTACTGTGAAAAATTGTGCATGATGGTCACACTGTGCAGGTTAACAAGTTGTACGTTTTATAACCAATGCCAAAAAAGCACCAAAACGTTGTAGAAAATGCAAAAAGGCTAACAAATGTCATATTTTTCAGAACAATTTTTTTGAACCGGATATTAGCCAGACATACCCATCCATCAAACTAATATGCATAAACCGTTATTCTGGATGTATCGATTATGATACGTCTTGGAAAGATCGCTTTCGCTAATTGTGATTTCCCGTATTATGCCATGGAATACGGAAAGGTAGAGGCAAACGATATAGAGATCAAGGAAGGCCATCCTGTCGAGCTTGCACACATGATTTCCAGGGGCGAACTTGATATAAGCCCCATTTCTTCAATAATGTATGGCAAGCGCAGCGACCTCCTCATATTGCCCGGGCTTTCCATTACTTCAAATGATTTCACCAAAAGCGTATTGATATGCTCAAACGGAAAATTAGACCTTCCGCAGCTTGAGGGAAAAACACTTTGCATCCCGGAAACAACTGCAAGTTCAGCTGCGCTGATAAAAATCATATTGCGGCTAAAAGGCGTGAATGTTAATATCAATCAATGCAAGGGAACTGATATAGACAAGATGTTAAAGCATGGCGATGCCGCTCTCCTGATAGGGGACAGCGCCTTACATGCCATAGGAAAATATGGGATTATCGCAGACCTCGGGAATGAATGGAAGAAGCTCACAGGTAAGAAAATGGTGTATGCATTGTGGGTTGTCAGGGAAGAATTCGCAAAAAAGCATCCTGATAAGGTAAGATATGTTTTTAAAACCATTCTCGAATCAAAGGATTATGCTTATAAGAACATCGGTGAAATCGCGGCTTTCATAGGAAGAGAGAAAAAAATCGATTGTAATTTCATGCGCGATTACCTTCATACATTGAATTATGATTTTGACGATGAGAGCATAGAAAGCCTGAAACTTTATTTTAAGTATGCAAAAGAATGCTGGGAAGTGTTGGATGTGAAGCTTCGGTTTTTCGATGATTTTGAATGATTTTGAAGGGGATGTGGAAACGTAGAAAAGATAGTAGAAAAAAAGCAGAAAAAAATTTAAGCTTAGAGAAACATTTAAGCTTAGTGAGGTAGTTCAAGGGGCGCACGTCCACGAGGTTTTAACAAAAATTGCCATTGATTCAGGAATATTTTTTATTCATGACTGGTAGCGTTAGTTTAAATATAGTGGATAATATGTTTGGGCTCGTAGCTCAGTCAGGCAGAGCACCGGGCTTTTATTCAATCCGCAATGGGAATGAAAAGATACCCGATGGTCGAGGGTTCAAATCCCTCCGAGCCCGTCATGCACGGGAGGTAATTGTGTGAAAGAGAAAGAGCATACTGGAAGGGAATTCAATCCCCTGGAACATAAAATGGTACCAAATCATGAAATATTGAATGAAGAGGATCTTAATAAAATACTATCAGAATATAAAGTAGAAAAAGAACAATTGCCAAAGATTCGTATTTCAGACCCATCTGCCGTGTCCGTCAAAGCTAAAGTCGGCGATGTCGTACGGGTAACCCGCGAGAGCCCGACAGCAGGCAAGTCATATTTCTATCGATTGGTCATTGCGTGAGATAAAATTTGAGGTAATATGTTAGACAGAAGGGTACTATCAAA
>JAPZAN010000013.1 GCA_027460605.1 Candidatus Methanoperedens sp. | reverse complement strand
GTAGGCGTCACAAGGGCAGCAATCCAGGCAAAAGCTGCAGCAGCCAAAGAAGGAGAAAAGAAAGAAGAACCAAAAGGAGTTGGTAAATAATGGGCTACCCTGGAAAAAACCGCAAATCGTATGAAACTCCAAAACATCCCTGGCAGGCTGCCAGGATAGAGCCCGAGGTCGAGCTTGTAAAGAGGTACGGCCTCAGAAATAAAAGAGAGGTCTGGAAAGCCCACAGCTCTCTTAAAAAATACAGGGAACTGGCAAGAAAACTGCTTGCAGAGAGTGCAAAAGGGCAACTGAAAGGTCATATAAAAACCGATTCCGAGAACATCCTTAACAGGCTGAAACGGTACGGTCTTTTAAAAACCGATGCCGGACTTGATGATATTCTTTCTCTTGAAGTGACTAATTTCCTGGATAGAAGGCTTCAGACCCAGGTTCACAAGCAGGGACTTGCCAATACACTAAGACAGGCAAGGCAGTTCATTGTGCACGGGCATATCTCGGTCGGGGGCAGGAAGATCACTGTCCCTGGTTATATAGTGCCCTCGAATGAAGAGTTGCTTCTGGATTACTACGGCGGTTCGGCATTATCAAACGAATCGCATGCGTCAAGACCCGCGCAGGTTGTAAAGACAATGGCGAATGAAACGACAAAACCCGAAACGGTTGAAACAAAAAATGAACCCAGGATGGAGGCTTAACAATGGCAACAGAGAAATGGGGTGTAGCGCATATATATTCATCGTTTAATAATACCCTGATAACTATCACTGACTTAACAGGCGCTGAGACAATAGCTAAAAGCAGCGGCGGCATGGTCACCAAAGCGGACAGGGAGGAAAGTTCCCCCTATACTGCAATGCAAATGGCAAACCAGCTTGCAGATAAAATTCGCGATAAAGGCGTTACCGGCATCCATATAAAGGTACGGGCGCCCGGCGGCAACATGCAGAGAAGCCCCGGACCCGGCGCGCAGGCTGCAATTCGTGCTTTTGCCCGTGCCGGCATAAAGATAGGACGCATAGAAGATGTGACTCCAATCCCGCATGACGGCACAAAACCTAAGAAAGGCAGGCGCGTGTAAGATGGATATTGACATAATAGAATTGTCAGAACGCAAAGCCAGATTTATTTTATCTGGCGTCTCTACATCTTTTGCCAACGCGTTCCGAAGGAGCGTCCTTGCGGAAGTCCCCGTACTGGCTATTGATGATGTTAATATCTATGAAAATACCTCTGTCCTTTTTGATGAACAGCTCTCTTTGAGATTGGGGTTGATTCCCCTGAAAACTGATACTAAATCATATACTCTTCGTGAGGAGTGTTCCTGCAAAGGCGCTGGCTGCACGTTATGCCAGGTTTCATTGACCCTGAGCGCTGAAGGTCCCAAGGTTGTGTATTCAGGCGATATGGTTTCCACCGACCCGGAGGTGCGCCCGGCTGATGCGACAATACCCATTATCGAGCTTAAGGAGAAACATAAGGTCGTAGTGGAAGCAATCGCAAGGCTCGGAACCGGCAGGAATCACAGCAAATGGCAGGCCGGCGTTGCAAGCGGGTTCAAGAATATGCCGGTGATAACGATCGGAAACTGCGATTATTGCGGTAAATGCGTAGAAGTATGTCCCCGCAATATCTTGAAAATGGAAGGGAATAAGGTAAAAATTGTAGATATTATCGAATGTTCGATGTGCAGGTTATGCGAAAACGCATGCGATATGGATTCAATCAAGGTAAGTTCTGACCCTGATTCATTTGTAATGTCGTTTGAAACAACCGGCGCCCTAACAGCTGCTGAACTTGCTCTTGAGGCTGCCGGCAGTATTAAGAAAAGAGCCGAACAATTAGGTGAGATACTTAATACCCTTTGAAGAAAAATCTCTTATCAGGGCATTATTTATATGATAAGGGACACGCCCTTCCGTTCGCAAAGCGTGTCGAAGACAGGCGTGACTCGGATTGCGGAGGTTGCCCAGACAGGTCAAAGGCGCCAGCTTGAGGGGCTGGTTTCGTAGGAATTCGTGGGTTCAAATCCCATCCTCCGCATAAAATTACAAGTTCAATCAAAGACTTTGAGAACTCCTCATGCACATCAGCGTGGCAGGCATCGCACCCGTTGCATCGAATGAGGCTTTTATTGCCTTCTGGCATAGGCATGCACATGGGGAAAAAAGAATTAGAACGAAGTTAAAACAAAGCCTGCTATTAAGTATGCTTAGTACGCGCATAAGTCGCATTATCCAATTATTAAGGAAAAAAGCCGCCGTAAAAACTGAATAAAAACATCACCCAGTTTTAAGGCTCCATTCCTTCCATCAAGACTCGAATTAGCTGATGTCATATTGGTACTATTTCCCGATTCATTTATAGATTTATCCGCAGGCATCGGAATATCGGGTACGGTCAATGAAGATGAAGCTAATTTTAATTTTTTAGTACCTGCAATAGCGAAGCTGCTGAAGTTCCCAACTGCACTGGCATAATAGGTATAATTTGGCTTGCTCTCTGCAATTTTGGTATCCTTTCCTATCCATTCGCTTCCCTGCCATTTATACAGGTTTATATCCTTTGGATCAAAATCATTTTCTTCGAGCCAGCTATTGTTTACCCGGAAGACCACAACGCCATTGCTTACTTTCTTGCTGAAGCCGCTCGTACCAACGAAAACATTGAAGTATTTATAGAGTTTGCCCGGGGCATCCACCCCTATAAACTTCGATTTGTTCTTCAGCACCTCCAGCGCAACAGGCACCCCATTCTCGCTCACGCTGCTTTCGAAGGCAACCGCCATAACCGGGTCTGCAGCTTTGAAGACATAAGTTGCGGCTGATTTGGCTACGATGTCCATTTCTCGTACCTCTCTTTTCTCTATGTCTTTGAAGTCTTCGCTTGGGGGTAGCCCTCCGCCGCCACCACTAACGCTACCGCCACCTGAGCTGGTGCTTACGCTATTAGTAATATACGGGAATACCCATATTCTCACGTAATCGCTATCATAAATTGACTCACCGGATGTTTCGATGTCGCCTCTAAAGGTTGCCAGATTTATAAGACAAGGAGTTAGGTCTTCGCATTTATTAGAAGATAAATCACTGGTGGTAGCCTTATAAGTATAGCTCACGTTCTTAGGTTCATTAGCTTTAAGTTCTTGAATGTTAAAAAACGGTCCTCCTTGATTTGCCGGGTAAAAGGGGTCATAGATAACCACACCTGTCAAATTGACGCTGCTATTAGCTTCAAGGATATACCTGATGGTGGTGGTACTGCCTCCGCTAACGATTGCTCGTCTTTCTCCAAACTCTTTACCTTCTCCGTCAATTGCTCGTTTTATTTTGAAAATGGGATTTAATTTTAGAGAGATAGTAGTGACAGTAGTATAGTTAAAAATGAAATTCGTACCGTTTTGTCCCGTAACGTTTATTTGTAAGGTGGAATTGAAAAATCCCCCTTCGACTCCATTAGAATCTATTTCAAAGGCATGCCTTCCAATAGAGGTTTGCATAAAAGACTTGTTATCATCTTTTGCGAGTACTACCGTAAATGGACCACTGTATTTATCCTTATTAATCGCAGTTATTGATAGAACCAGTGAGTCTTCCCCCATGTTCTTAAAATTACCATCGATCCCGATGAATTTTCCTACGTGGCCGCGACTTGCGGGGCGCCATGTCTCGTTATCATTTGTAATTGCCGGCTCGATGTAATACAGGTTAACCTGCAGAGGATAATTAAAATTGTAAATACCTGAACTGCTGTTCGCCGAGGAGTTGCTGGCATTGTAACCGAACGCCTGATAATATATTGACTGACCTGTTACCCCGTCTATATTAATAGTGGGATTATTGGTGTTATTACTCCATGAACTAAATGAACCATCAGATAAATCCGGATAATATCCATATTTCACAATGTTCTGGCTATCGCTCTGGTTGGTCTCCCATTCTATTTTTATACTGCTGTTGGATATTATAATTGCCCTAATATTATCGATGCTCGGGGCAGATACTACCTGGAAATCCGGTGTTGCCGACGGTTGGTTCCAATTTGATATGACTGAGGAATCGTTTGCTCTCACCCTCCAATAATATGCGCCTGGCGGCAGGGATAGGATTGCATTAAGATTTCCAGTATTTCCGGATTGCAGGGTAGTAGAGAAATCCTGTAGGTCGCTTAGCTGCCAATCGTACGTAAGATTATCGCCATCTTCATCTCTACTTTTTTCCCAGGCAAGCCTGACGTTTCCATCCGATAGATTCTGCCAGTTTATAGGTGCTACCTTTGCCGGGATTGATGGGACATTATTTGGAACCTGAGTGTTCAGAGATACACCATTGCTCATTTGCCCGGATGAAGCATTGTATGCGTAAACCGTGATATTGCTCCAGTTATGCGGACCTGCGGTTGCGTTGAAATACTGGTTAGTGCCATTAGTCCATGTTCCATTCCAGACATTAAACGAATCCGTGTTTGCTCCTTTTTCCCAGGTGTAATTTACCCAGAAATTGCCAGCCGTGTTACTGAAATTTTGAGGCTCGGCAGGAGTTGAATCAATTACGTTAACAGTGAAATATGTGGTATTGGTGCCGTATCCATCTGAAACAGTGATGTACCAGTCATAAGCAATCCCGCCTTCTGTGGAGTTTGGAGTCCATAAAAAAGTTCCGTTATTTGCATAGAATGTCTCTTTTGTAATGTTACTGCCAAATGTAAGAGTATCGTTGTCCAGATCACTTGCAGTCGGATAAATTGAAACAGGATTATTCTCAAACACGGTGTAACTTGGAGAGATATTACCCAACATTGCCGGGTTATTTGGGACCTGTGTATTTTGGGATGCACCTGAGCTTAAAACTCTGAGGGTATTATTCCATCCATAAACCGTAATGTTTCCCCAGCCGTGCGGACCTACAGACCTATTGATGAATATTGCAGAGCTGCCGTTAGTCCACGTTCCATTATACGAAACATTAAACGAATCCGTGTTTGCCCCTTTTTCCCATGTATAATTTACCCAGAAATTGCTTGTCGATGCGATTAAGTTAGTCGGAGTTCCGGGTGTCGAATTGCCTACGATGACTGTGAAATTCTTCGCATCCACGGAACCATTTCCATCGCTAACGGTTATCTGCCAGTGATATGTATTTTCATCTCCCTCTCCGGTAGTCCATATCAGGATACCGGTATCTGGATCGAAATCGCCTTGAGTGAAATTTCGTGCAAAAGTCCCTTCATCGTAATCAATATCGGTATAATTAGCATCAATCAATAAAGTTTGACCTTCGGTCAAAGAATAGCTATCTTGAATAGCTGTAATTTGTATTGGATTGTTCGGTATGGTTGCATTGAACCAGACTTTCGTTTGATTAACATTGCCATACTTATCCACCGTCTGAGCACTGATATTTTGGGTATAATGCGGTGGCCATGTAAGATTTAGATTGTTCTCAGATGTACTAACATTTTTCAAATCAGTGCCGTTGCTATACCTGAACCAGGTATGATTGAAATCTCCTGAAGGATTAACCCAGCTATTGTTTATAAAAAAGCTGCCAACTGCTGTTGAAGAGTCAGGATTGGACACCGATAGAGGCGGAGTAGTATCGTAAATTCTCATGTTAGTGCTTGTATTATCTGCCCCCCTGATCGTAACTTCCAAGTAGCTGGTATCAAATCCTGTTTTAGAATAGCTGAAGTTGTAAGTACCGTTAAGCAACCCTGTTATCAAATAATAACCAGATGCTATCGTTGTGTTTTGGTTGCTGCCGTTCTGAACCAGAACACCACCCAGTCCTGCACCGTAATTATCAAATACATAACCACTTACATTATATCTTGGCTCGGGGGCAACAGTCCATATCCAGGTTTTTGAATCGCTATCGTACGCATCTGAGGCAATAGCTGTAACATTATAAACCCCGATACTTGCTGTGGAGTTCGTATAGCTTGCCGATATCACAGTTACGTTGTTTTGAACCGCATAACCTTCGATATACCAGGTAACATTGGCTGTTCTATTGAGGCTTATTTCAAACTGCTGAGCTGCGCCAACTATTGTGGTGGGATTATTTGGGGGTAATGAAGATGTAATTGATAGAGGCACGTCATTTACAGTCACTGTTATCGTTTCACTCGCAACACCGCCGTGGTTATCACTTGAATTGAAGTACCAGACGTAAACCCCCGCATCCTCATAGTTTGGAGTCCAGGAGAAGTGTCCGGTAGTTGAGTTGAAGGTACCTTCTGTGGCATTTGTACCATAGGTTACAGTATCATAGTCTGCATCTGTGGCTGAAACTGTGAAGGTTAGTAAATCACCCTCGTTTATAGTTTGGTCTCCTGTTGGGTTTTGTACTGGTTCATTATTTTCAAGATGCGTATTCTGAATTGCTGGTTCTGAACTCAAACTACCGTTGCCTGAATTGTTGTATGCCCACACTGTTATGTTATTCCAACCGTGTGGTACAACCATTGTATTAGAATAAGTGGAAGTTGTTCCGTTTGTCCAGACGCCATCCACGCTGACATTATAGCTATCGGTTACATTGCCTTCTCCTGCCTGCCATGTATAATTAATCCAGAAGTTTTCTTGCGCGCTACTGAGGATTGGAGTTGGCGGGATATAATTAGGTGGAGTGGTATCTGGCAAAGGTGCAGTCGTTGCAGTACGGTTTACCCAGGTTGAATTGATATTGCCTGACGTATCTGCTGTTCTTGTGCTTATGATGTATGTCGTAGCTGGGGTTAAGCCTGTAGCATTGTAATACTGTATTCCTCTATCGACATTTCCCTTAAATGTTCCATCCAGATATACCATTACATTGAAGAAATCAGAATCATTAGGATCTGTCCATGTCCAGCTAATATAATCCTGAGCATAACTCACATTTACAAGGTTCGTAACACTTTCAGGTGGAGTGGTATCAGGCTGGATATTATTAATAGTAAAATTGCGAGTTGCACTTGAACTATTATCTGTAATGTTTTCATTTGTTGCAGTTACTGTAAATATATAATTTCCATCATCAAGTGCCTGAGTGTTTAAAACATAAGAAAATGGTGCGGGTTGATTAACAAGATTCTCACTACTGTTAACCGGACCACTGTTATTAGTGAAGTTGAAATACACAGTGTCCAGGTTTTCATTCGTATTAATAACATTAGCAATAAAAGTAAAAGTGCCGTTAATTATCTGATTTTCGGAAGCAGGTGCGGTTATAGTAATAACCGGCGGCGCTGCCATAGCCATAGAAATAACGCTCAAACCCAGTACTACAAAAGCAATTCCTCTAACAGATCGATTCATCACCATATTTCCCCCACATTGTAATTTGAAGAGATTCCGGTGCATTGCGAGTTGTTATATTCGCACTGATGATATCAGAAACAGTTTTTACCCATGAAAAAAAAGAAACCGATAAAATCAAAAGTATTAGAATCCTTTTTATTATAACCATTGAAGCCCCCACAAATTAGATTTTTAGTATTCGTTTTTTACCAAAAACCTGTTTCGCCCGTCCTTTTATTTCACTTCCTCTCACTTTAATCACTTATCATTCTCAGTGCCAGATTTTTTATTGTAATCCTTTCGATAGGCACTTCAACTACTTTCTCCACAGCACGTGTGCTGCCGATGTTGAATCTGCCAAGCTCAATACTCTGCTCTTCAGGTAACTTTATCTCACCAAGATTATCATCTGCCCTGAATTCCATTACACTCCCGTTCGTCTGGATTTTTTCAGCAATCCCATCGATATTGATGATATTAATTTTTGGGGTCATGTCTAATATAAGGGTTGCATTATAGGTCTGCATCCCGAAGTTTTGGGCTCGGAATTTTATGGTAAGATTGCCGCCAACACTGGTTATGTTCCAGTTTGTCAGGGTTACATGGGGCGTGAAATTCTCAGGCGGAAATACATCATAATCTTCCTCCAGAACATTCAGCATATAATAATCCCGCTCGGTTGCCCTTCCTTCGAATATCTTCTTACCTAATCTTTCAGCGCAGACCGGCAACCCGCCCCTGCCGTTTACCGGCTTGCCGCAGAACCACCAGTTGTTTTGTTCTTCCGGGGACGGCGGGTCAGGATCAGGGAAGAGTATATCCTTTAATCCTCCAATCCTTCGCGTCACCTTTATCTCTCCCATGCCCAAGCCTCCAACCGTCTGGTTCAGGCTTATATTCTCGGAATTTCTAACGTAAATTGTCTGGTTCACATTGCCGTTTATCCAGTTGTGCATGTAGCCTGAATCATCCGTGCCGGACAGGAAATACGTCCACTCCTCACGGGACATATCCCCGGATTCGCCCCACTGGAGGATGCTTCCACTCCCGATATTATCATAAACGATGGTTTGGGTGACGCCGCTGTCCGAGGAATAGCCTATCTGCATTGAATCTGCCGCATCAAATCCGGAAACCATCGCGTTCTGGTTTGAATTCCCCATCATGTCCACAGCGAATTGAGCAAGCTGGGCAGAACTCATATCATCCCCAGCCGCCGCTATTCCGGTCAAAGCCAGTAAACACAGTGTTATTACACCCACGGAGAGACTGAATTTTCCCATATTTCCCTCATGCAATTACTGTGTGGGAACGTTCTCCTCTCTCGTATTGTTTGTCTCTACCCACGATTCTATTACATCTACATACTGGTATATGAACTGATTATTACCAGTTACCACAGCGTTAATGTTCTGGGAAACGTTGCCGGAGTTTGTGTTATTTGCGTACTGGCTCAAATCTATTCTTATGAGATTAAGCCCTTTCAATGTAGTGTTTGTTATTGTAATATCATCAGTATAATTGGAATCCTGAATATCCACAAAGCTGTACTGGTACATATTCTGGTTATTTCCAGTCACACTGACCGCAATATCCTGGTTTATATTCCCGCTGCCGTAGTTCCATGCCTCCTGGTTTACCTTTATATCGATTAAATTTCCCCCGTCTATGCTTGCTTTTTGATTGATATCGGCAAGTACGGGAACTGTAATTAGCAGGATTACCGCCAGCAGCGCTGAAATTTTCCTCATGCAGCCCACCTCTTTAAAGAAAAAGGAATAGAGGAGAGGTCTCCCCTAAACCTCTTTAGTCTTCATTCTCAATTTCTGACCCGTGATCAAGGGTGTTGCCCTCAGCGAGCATCGAGTCATCAAATTCCACATACGGATCGGCTTCAGATTTTGCAACCTGGAACTCCCTTATCTTGACCGCCTGGATCAGGTTCTGTTTGTTCTTGATTACCGTAGTGGCATCCTGAGATACCTTATTTATCTGGACTACCTTGTTCTTGGCGTCTCCAGACATGACGGTATTGTCGTTTGCGGTTGCATGCTGGTCGTTATCCTCGACCTCGGCTTTGCCCGAGTCTGCACTGCCAGTTTCAGCTTTTGACTTGGCATCGCCAGTCTCAGCTTCTGTTTCGGCGCTGCCACAGCAGGGTTCGCCGCCACCGGTTTGGGTCATGGCATCGGTAATAGCCGCGCCGCCGGATGTTGCAGTACCGGATGTCGCGCCGCCGGATGTCGCACTTCCAGTTAGATCATTCGCTGCGCCGTTGACCGCATCGCCGCTTAATGCACCGATGTCACCCGTAAAGGTATTCCCCTGTGCACCGGTGCTGCTCAACGACTGGGTAACCGTGTTGGCTATCGTATTGGTTCCAGCCACGTTGATGGGACCGATATTCTTCCAGTTGCTTGCAGCACCAGCTGTTTGCATGCTGTCCGCGAACGGATCTGCCATTGCTGGCATTGCCATGCCTATTGCTGCTGATACAAGCAGTATTGCTACTAATATTTTGTTCATATTTTATTCTCACCTCATTTTATTTGTTATCGCTCGGAATTTTATCCGGGCTATTGCGCCCCTGGGATTCGAACCCAGCCACTCCCCTGACGGCAGGCGCCCCGAACGTAATATTCCATGCCCCCCTCTTTACCACGGTATTGTTCTGTGAAATCTGGACAAGCATCAGCAAATAGCTTGAATTCCCAAGCTGCATCAGGTTTATGTTGAATGTCCTGTTCCATGTGCTGTTGGAGGTGGTTATATTGACCTGGTTGTACCATTCAGGTGCGAACTCAGGTACGATTGCCGTAAGCACAGTTTCATTCAACACGGGATTCGTAATTTTCAGCGTGATAGGTAGTTTGCCGCTTTTGTTGACTTCATCGGATCTTACTATCAGACTTACCTGGTTTGACGATAGCTCGCTGATGTTGGATATTGGCTCGCTGGTGTTGTAGTTCTGCGCTAATGTTAGGTTATATGTAAGGTTATCATCACCAACAGCCCGGGTAGGAAGTTCCTCGCTTGGCTGGCTTTCCTTACCGATACATCCTCCGAAGACAGAGATGAGTATCAGTATCCCCAGAACTCTCCATGGCCTGGAGAGATACAGTAATCCTGATGGTATTCTATTGTCCAATTTTTTAACCCCACAATGCCTTTTTATTTTTCAAATCCCGCATTCCCGAAGGAATTTAGAGGGGACTTGGTCTTTGGCATAAACATATAATATCATATAGTTTAAAAAAGATTAAGAGGTAATAACATATCAAGAAAGCATATAATAAAAGCATATAGCAATAACACACAGGATTGGGTGCAAAATTATAGTTAAAACTAACCTATCTTTTTGCGACCTTTGCGCTCTCCGAGGTTGATAAATAAAGACCCCGTGTTTAAATACGATACCGCGAAATATGCCAAGAATGCAAAGTCTTCATAAGGTATGCGCGTTTGGAGAGGAGAAAAAATGTTTTTTCTGTTGCTTCAAAAACTGCTTTTTTTATCACCGTAACACATTTCGATAAACTTACTGTGTTTTCATAGCTAAACTTAACGCAAACCTGCCTATTAAAGAAACTTTTATACTAATGTCAAATTCTATTAAGTTTCTATTTCAGCGTATTGATTGATTATGTTGTATTTGCGAGTGACATCTACAAAATTTTCTTTAAGAACTTTGTTTTTTGCCTCATTGAATTTCTGCTGCCATGTGCTTATCTGCTCTATTGCAAGCTTTGCCTGCATATAGGGAGTAAGTCTGCAAAATTCTTGATCTACGTCGCATAACAAAATTTTTAGTCTATTTTTATTTAGTTCTTCCATCTTCTTTCCTCCTGATTATTGGAATATGTACCCTTCTCCTGCAACATATCCTGATAACACACCTATGCAAAAGCCGGGCACGATAATCCATTCCTATCCTGCTTGACAAGCTCAATTTAGCGGCTTATGCCTGGTTTATGGCCTCCTCTTATCGGGGTTAATTTCAATCAAATCAAAAAAAATGGGGCTTCGCACTATTTTGAAGTCATTTTCTACTATGTAGACCCTTTCTATTGTTTTTCCCGTAATGCCCGCTTTTAACATTTTCACTCTCTCGTATGCAGTTTCTAACATATTTCAACTCCCTGTCCATTAATCTTTTTCTAACCCGTTTTTCCCTACGGTATTTGGATAAACTATCTGGTCATAGTCCTCCCAGCATATTATTCTCTCATATCACCATAATTCATCTATACATTTTAAAAATTAAAAAGAGGGATTTGCATCCCTCGAACTTTACTTGACTACCTGTATATCCCCCATGCTCAGGGTACCGCTGTTTAAGTATCCGCTAAGGTAACCCGGCAGTGATATGCTGAATGTATCCGCACCTGCTCCCGGGTCTGCCGCATCCACGACATTGACCGTGAAGGAATAGGAGCCGGCACCGTTAACTGTCGCATATCCTGTTATTGTTCCGGTCTTGGGTGATCCTAGAGATGTTGTTACTGAGGTTATGTTTATGCTCTTGATGGTCAGCGATTTGTTATAATCTATAACTTCCACTGTGCCCTGTGCTCCTGATTGGCTGGTAGGATAGAATGCAAAGATCTGGAATTTCTTTTCCGGTTTTGTCTTTGGTCCCAATAGTCCCCATCCTGTTACTTTGCCTTGCTTTAGTACCTGCTGAGTGTTGCCGAAGTCTTTGCCGGTCTGATCCACGCCTGCGAGAACCACAGTCCAGGTTCCGGGAACTGCCGGGTATGTCTGCGTCCAGCCTGCTTGCAATGTCTCTGATATGGTATACGTATCAGGTGGCAGATTGCTGAATATATAGCTGCCGTCTCCGAGGGTATTCATCGTGCCTACTACGGCATTTGTGCCGTTTTTCAGGGTGATTACCCAGTTCGCAAGTCCCTGTTCTCCCGGGTCTTTTATTCCATTACCGTTGGTGTCATTGAACTTCATGCCCGAGATGTTTGCAAGGGGAATATGATTGCCGAAGTCTTTGCCGGTCTGATCCACGCCTGCGAGAACTACAGTCCAGGTTCCTGGAACTGCCGGGTATGTCTGTGCCCACCCTGGTTTAAGCGTTTCTGATACAGTATAGGTGTCTGCCGGCAGGTTGGAGTATATATAGCTGCCATCGCCAAGTGTGTTCATCGTGCCTATTACGGCATTTGTGCCGTTTTTCAGCGTGATTAACCAATTCGCAAGTCCAGGTTCTCCTGGGTCTTTTATTCCATTATTGTTGATATCATCGAACTTCATGCCCGAGATGTTTGCAGGGGGAATAAAAAGTTTTACCGTTCTTGTAGAAAGACCGGACTCGCCAGAATTACCGCCGCTGGGTCCGGCTTGTACAAATATTACGAAATTTGTGTTATTTTTACTGGTCGGGCTGGCGCTCATGCTGATAGAAGTCACTGCATTTGCCTGCGAATACGTAGGATAGGTAACCGGACCAAATGTGGCTACAGTTGTCACTGTGACATCTGCTGTGCTGCATCCGCCTGTATTACAACTCGTTACTCCTGATGTCAATGCAAAAGATGCTCCATTATCCTCAGGTAAAATTAAAGTACCGTTTAATCCCAGGTTTGTTATTGATTGACCTGGTTGAAGTACTATGGGGTTGCCCCCGCCAACTATCTCAAGGTTGAAAGCTGACGCAACCCCTGTCATACTAAACATCACTGCAAGTAATGCAGTAATGATTGTTAGTTTATTTTTCATTTTATCACTCCTTTATCAATTGTTCATTGCAGTGCGAATGCCGCTTGCGCCGAAAACAGATTATAAACAACGAGATGGAGAGTTTCGGTTCTCAGTTGCCTGCTCTCGGCGCTTCACAGCTCCCCACTTCGCATAACATACTTAGATAGTATCCTATAAAAAAGGTTAAGGGGGGAAAGCATGTGTTAAAAGCATGTCGCAATCATCCCTGATGTAATTTGATTATTTTGAACATTTCTGGTTAACTGCATTCTATTTCTATCAGTTCAAAAAACATCGGAATATATATTATTTTGATATTATTATTTATTATATAAAGCCTCTCGATTGTTTTGCCTGTGATACCGATTTTTAATAATTCTATTCTCTCTTTTGGAGTTTCTAACATTATAATTAGCCTCATTACTTACAGTCGGTTGCGCCGAATACAGTTCATGGGTCGATGTGGTGGTACTTCATTTTGGTGGTTCTATACGGGTTGCCTGCATTCGGCGCGTCACGGCTTCCCACTCCTGCATAATATCATAAAACATTATCATATAAGAACTGGTAAGAAGCAAAAGCATATAGTTAAAGCATATGTCTTGCTTACTGCCTTTAACTTTATGGCGTATTATCAGGATTTGTTGGCTGGTGGCACACTTACATTCACAGGCGCCTGTGCCGGGACTTTAATCCCTATTACAAGTTCCTTGCTCGTTACGCTCAGCTTTTCCCCTCCGGTGCCGAGTTCATAATAATCAGCAGTTGCAGGGGGAAGTCTTATAGGCGGCCCTGAGCCGATGATGGCAGAATAGTTGAAACTCATTGTCCTGTTAGCCCCCAAAAATATCTCATGAGTGGTGTTACCGCTTACAACAGTTGCATTTTCTGGTAACCTGTCCTTGATAAGCACTTTCGTATGAGTGTTTCCGGTATTCTCTGCGGTTACTGTCACAGTCAGGACAGTAACAGTTTCAGCAGGTTCAATCTCAGAAACATTGGTATGTTTCGTGAGAACAATCTTTGGCCCATAAACCCTGACATTTGGCTGGTTTGAACGTATCATGTATAGTTCCTTATTCATTTTGAACTCTGCAATTGCGGATGGGAATATGACGCCATCTTTATTCGACTCTTGCGGTTTTACAAGATACCGAAAGTCCCATTCCCCATCAGCAGGAATATCAGCAACCCAGTGCAATGTTCGGTTGCCTACCAGTTTAAAACCTTTTGGAAGCGAATCTGAGATGCTGATGTTTTTAACATCCTTCTTTCCGTTGTTTTTTAACGATAGGGAGATCATCGCATAATCCTTCAAATATATTTTGTTATTTGCGCTCTTCCTGATGGATATATCCACCTCTGGCTTGACTGCTATTGTAATAATCTTCTGCTGCTCTGCTGTATAGTATATATTCTTGGCATCATAACCGCTGGCGTTTACCAATATTCCATAGTCCATCTGTTCCAAAGCCGGCGGTGATGAGAATGTGATGGTTTCTGCGATTGACTCCCCTTTTTTGATCCTGTCATAATGATGTTTCAAGTTTCCCTTATTTATTGGAAGTTCCGTATCAATTATCATATCAATGTTAATCGCGTCAGCCGAACCTTTGTTTTCTAATTGGACGATTGCGATGATTTCGGCAGCGGATGATACGTACTTATCTTTGTCCGTCTCTATCAATACCTCAAGAACCGGTGTTCCCCTTGGACTCAGTTCTATTACCGCCCATGGAGCATAACTTTCAAAAAGCCATTCTGTAGCAGTCTTTGATGGGAGTTGTTTTGCAGTGATCTTCAACTCCCCGTCAGGCAGGATATACGAATCTTCCTGTCTGAGTATAATGGTATCGATAAAATTACCATTTTTCGATAGGTTTAATCCTACATACGCATCAACCGGTTCTGCGGGGATTTCCCTATATCTATCGGATTCTACGGGCGGAGAAAATAGTATGGCTTCGACCGAATACCCCTTATACGTAAATACTTCCCCAGGCTGGAGTTTATCTGTTACACCTGAAGCCCACTGAATATCTGAAATTTCAAAAGCCTGTGCAAGGCTAATAAGCCCCACAATCATGAATATCATAACTACCTTGATCAAGCCGAAAAATTTTTCATACATGCTCAAAATTTCCCCAATAAGTGATACATTCATGTGCTTTTTTTTGCTATTATTTTGTTCTTTCTTTTTTCAACATTTATTACTTAGAACCCCCATTTTGACCCAGCAATTTCATCCACCTCTTCCAATCGTGTTAACAATTCCTCACCTTTGTTTGTGAGCGTGTAGCATACGTCTTGAGTGCACTCTATAAAACCTTCCTCTAACAAGAAGTCAAAATACCTCTTAAAATTCCTCCAGTCGAGATATGCCTTCTGCATGATTCGCGTCTTTTTTGCTTTGTCCTCCTCTTGTATTGCCTTAAGCATATCCAAGATTATTTCCCATCTGCTTCTATCTTTGGTCACTCCCATTCACTCCATGATTACAATAAAAGATAGCAGCAAGCGGCGAAAATTATTTCAGGACGCCATGATAATGGTGGTTTCGTTACCATGTGCCGCTTTCGCCGCTTAGCCGGATTATATCCGCCTATCCTGCATAATATGCTTAGGTATTATCCTATAAAAAAGGCTAAGAAGATAAAGCATATATTTTAAGCATATGCTTTTGAACATATGCTAAGAACATATGTTTTAAACATATGTTTTAAGCATATGTGGTTATGACTATATATTATAAATATAATGAATGATATTTATCATCATCATCATGATACTTGACAGGATTCTGGAGTTTCTTCAAGATTTCCAGTGGCATAGCATTGAGGAAATAAAAAAAGAAATCTGTATATCAGATGAAAAATTAATCAAAGTTTTATATTTCCTGCAAGAACAATCTTTGATTAACAAAGAGAATGAGATGGTAAGAATAACTCCTAAAGGATTAAAATTTTTAGAACTTCCCTCTTAACACAGCATCTCATCTATATCCTTTAGTCTCTTCAATAAATCCTTCCCTTTGTCTGTAAGCATATAGTCTTCATCTGGATTGCACTTTACTATAAATCCATCGTTCAACATGACGTCGAAATATCTATTGAAGTTTCTCCAATCAAGATATGCCTTTTGCATAATGCGTGTTTTTTTTGATTTTCTCTCTTCTGACGTTGCCTTGAGTATATCCTTGATGAGTTCCCATCTGCTTCTTCCTTTTTTTACGGTTCTATGTCCACCGATAGAAACTCTATCGTTTATTAAGCCACACAAGTTATTAACTGCCATTTCCCATCCATCCTGTCCACAAATATATCAAGTAGACTTCCACCGTTTTAACACTATTTACAACTCCACTGCGCCCGTTTTATTGCACATTAGCCAAGCAGGCCAATAATGTTCTATTCTATTCTGTTCTATTCGAAGTATTTAAAACTTTCGTAAATGAGGGCTGTGTGTAGAATGGCACTTACCAAAGCCTACCCAAAACCGTTGGTAATTTTTTTCACCTCCTAAGTCAAATAAGCTACTAAAGAAAGGTTATCCTTAATTCCATGCTGCAATCTGGTTAAAGCAAACCGCAGGAAGAACTATGCAACACATTCTTTAATGGTTTATTTTTTGGTTTAAAACATTCCATTATTGTTTGTAAAGCTTTAATTGATTCTTCATCTTAAAATCGCTTAATTGTAGCTGAATATTATTTTTTCACATAGCAAGTTCCAAACATAATATAATATACATAGTTTTTATGTATTATAAATATTTCAACTGTAAACATAAATATTTAAGAACTAAAAACAATAGCTATCTATGGTGTCTGAGCTCTAAAAGTTCCAGAACATTTTATCACACTCAGGCACCTATTTAACTATATTAAAAAGTTGGACTGAGAAAAAAATCAACTTATTAAAATTCACCAACACGAATTGAAACGGTCATACAAATACGAAAAATTTATTAATAAGATAGTTTATTGCTAAAGTTGAGCAATATTGACATAATTTAATTTATTGCTATTAAATGGGAAAATTACATAATAACGATTCGGATACTGGAATTTAGTGGATTATCCCGCTCAACATTATATACACGATGCAAGAAGGTACCCGCTCTCGGCAGTACCTATACATACCATATCATTAAAAAACGTTTGGGGTTAAAAACTTTACAAAACGGATTTTCCTAAGCAAGTATTCTTAAACAGGATTGAGGTGCAGTGAAAATGCGAAAAGAAAGAAACAAGTGGGAAATAATCATAGATGTTCTCCAAGTAATTCGGGTAGAGGAAAAAGCGAAAAAGACACGAATAATGCATATGGCATATCTTGACTGGAGAAATTTCCGGAGACATTTCAATTTTTTGATAGAGGAAGGTTTTATAATGAAGTGTAATCCAGACAATGAATGCTATAAGCTAACAGAGAATGGAGATAATTTATTAAAGAAATTGAATGAAGTGCATGAGATATTGCGTTAAGATGAAATTTCCAAAAATCTTAATCCCAAAGATGTTATTCTCATCTTTTCATTTTCTTTCTCAACAAATCCATGTTCTTGAAGGAATAAAATTATTGTATTTAATTTTTCATCTGGCAACGAGATTTCTTTTTGTATTGACATAATACTATGCCATTGAGAGTCACGTAAAAGTTCAAGTGCCCTGTCAAGATATTTCATATTATTGTGATATCAGTTATAATATTATTTATAACTTTTTATTATATGCTATATTGTAGTATCCCGAAATTATTTCGCCACGATTTTTTTGCGATAGAAAAGTCATCTGAGCCCATGGTGAAGATGACTAACAGGAGGATACGGTTAGGAATAGACTGGGTATTGAAAAAGGGTGAAACCGTCGATGAGGT
>JAPZAN010000012.1 GCA_027460605.1 Candidatus Methanoperedens sp. | reverse complement strand
AGTGCCGTTGTTGCCGCTGCCGCTGGTATCCTGGGCGCTGCCGTCGAAATGCCATTCAGCTACCAATCCACTTACAGCAGCGCCCGTCCCTGCCATTCCCGCAAGCACCAGAGCCGAAAGAATAAATATCGCAAGGGTGCGCGCCACTTTCAAGTTTTTTAACACTGTTGACAAAATCAGAATTCCAACAATTACACTCACGAACGAACGCTTTCCTGTACTACCCATAATAAACACCATCCGAGAACATGCCAATTACCCCCTTCATAAATATTTGCCTCGGTTTTTACTATGACATACCTATAAATAAATATATTGTTACAGGCTAAGTTAAGGCTTGAAGAGAGGGGGCTGGAAAATTCAAGTCCGAATAGAGAAAAGACCGATTATCATCCCATCTTCTTCGCCGCAAGCTCAATCGCGGCTATCAGGCTGTCCCTGGGCATTATTGCAGCCACAGGGATGCGAAGCACCTTCTCCACCGTTGTAGCCACTATCGGGGCACACACCAGTGCTTTTGCCCCATCCCTCTCAGCCCTGATTGCAGCAACGATTGCCTCTTCCATCGAGGTTGCGGAATATTCCCTGATTGTCAGGAGACGACCTGCGAGCTTCAATTTTTTTTCCGAGATATAGTCAAGCACGGGGCGGGCTGCGATAACTGCTATAAACTCTGTTTTTTCTTTCCCCTCCAATTTCTGAAGCACTGTCACAATCTGTCTCAGGGTCTTGATATTGGGCTCGCGGTGGCCCGATAATAATTTATAGATGGTGCTTGCAGGTATACCGGATTTTTCGCTGAATTCCGCTGCAGTCATGCGAAGTTCTTCCTTGATTATCCTTGAAAATTCCCTGATGAACGCTTCATCCGATTCCACTGCCGCTTTCATTAATTCTTCTGCTGTCATTCTCTTATCACGATTGTATATATCTCCATATTCATTAATACATTTGGGTTATTGAAGATATGAATATGGAAATTATTAAATACGGTGTTTGTGAAGATAATAATTAATTACAGAGGGTTAATCATGAAAAATTCATTGAAAATTCTATTGGTAGTTGTTTTAGCGATATTCGTAGCAGGATGTATTGAAAGCAAGAAGATCCCGCAGGTTTCGGAGCCCATTAATCTTGTGAAAATGAGCGGGCAGGACATGGTGCAGAGACTGGGGACGGGCGAAATCGCCGGGTTCATTATGTGGGAACCTTACCCTGCTATAGCAATCACCAAAGGCTATGGCAAACCTCTGTTATACTCAGGGCAAATCTGGAAAGGTCACCCATGCTGCGTCGTCGCGTACGATTATAACTGGTACAAGAATACAACGAACGCCGATGAAATCCTGAAACGCATGGCACTTATCCAGCTAAAATCTGTTGAATACATCAATAATGCAAAGCCAATCAGCTCGCCCGACCATGAAGACCTGATAAAATATACAATGGAATTTGGAAGTATGACCGACCCTGCAGCGGCTAATCTCAGCCTTTCGGATGTCGAATTCGTTTATACTCCCAACATTGCAGGCGCGCAGACATTCATAAGCAGGATACAGGATTTCGGTATTTTTGACTCGGGGAAATGGAACCAGTCAGGATATAAGAACGCATCGGATTATGCAAACGCATTGATTAACAATAGTTACTCCGAATGGGCATCGCAGAATAAAAATACCAATCTTACGAGCATAGCATTGAAGACCCCCGTAACAATCCGCTATGCCTATCTTGTAAGTGATATCCATGAACTGCCGTTCTATGTGGGATGGAAAAAAGGCTGGTTTAAAGATGCTGGAATAAACATCACCCTCGCCGAAGGCACGCCGTTCCAGAACGGCGCGTTCGAGATGCAAAAAGGTTTCAAATCAGGAGCTGTCGATATCGGAAGCCTGGGCATCCCGCCTGTAATCATCCACAGGATAAACAGCAATGATTTCGCCCTGGATGATGCCCGTGTCGAAGTGGTAGCAGGGATGAATAACGAAGGGTCTGTTATCGTGGTAGGAAAGAATATCACCTCGATGAAGGATTTAAGCGGCAAGACCGTGGGTTATCCTGGTCCGGGAACCATCCAGCATGTGCTTTTCCTGATGGAGGCCGATAAGGAAGGGCTTAAGGTCAGTTATTGATGAAACTCGATCCAGGGAAAAAAGGATTGGTTATCAACATCCTTTCCCTTATCGGTTTTGTTGTATTATGGCACATTCTTGTAATCCTTGCAAGGGATAATATTTTCAACATCCCCTTCATCCGGCTGCGGGATGTTCCTACACCGATTGAAAGCTGGTACGCATTTGTCAGGTCTCTGGTCACCCGGACTTATGGACCCGCGCTTACATATGGGCTACTCGAGCATACACAGGCAAGTCTTCTGCGTGTCATAGAGGGAGGTATTATTGCTTTTATTATAGGAGTCCCGCTGGGTATCGGAATCGGATATTCAAAGCCTATCGGGAATATACTCAATCCTGTCATTGAAATCGTACGCAACATGCCGCCGATGGCATGGATACCCCTTGCGGTATTCATCCTTGTGGCCGGGGGTGAGATATTCATCGTTTTCATAGGAACGGTTTTCCCCATTATCCTCAATACGATCCATGGTGTAAAATCCACAGGTCGCAGATGATAACAAAGGTTATCATACCATCGGCTTTTCCATTCATAATTGCAGGCTTGCGCATCGGTCTTGGCGTGGGCTGGATGGCAATCGTGGCAGCCGAGATGGTTATCAGGAGTCCCGTCGGTCTTGGTTATTTTATCTGGAATATGGGCGAGCTCGGGCGATATCCGGAAATGGTGGCAGGAATGATTGTGATAGGAGTAATCGGGTACATAATGAATATCAGCATACTTCTTTTGCAAAAGAGGTTCATAAAATGGGTAGATTAATCTTAAAAGGTATCTTCAAAAAATTCAATGACTTTCTTGCTCTTGAAAATGTGAATTTTGATGTAGCTGAGGGGGAATTTGTATGTCTTCTCGGTCCGAGCGGATGCGGAAAAACCACTATCCTTCGTTTGGCGGCAGGACTTGATTCCCCGAATAGCGGTGAAATATTCCTTGACGGGAAAAAGATAGTGGGCACGAATAAGGAATGCGGCTTCGTGTTCCAGGAATATGCGCTGTTCCCGTGGAGGACCGCCAAAGGCAATATCGAGTTCGGGCCGCAGGTGAAAGGGTGCCGCAAAGAAGACTGCGAGAAGATTTCACGGCATTATATAGACCTGGTAGGTTTGAGAGGATTTGAAAACCATTTCCCGCATGAATTGTCGGGCGGGATGAAGCAGAGGGTGGGTATAGCGCGGGCGTATGCGAATAAACCAAAACTCCTGTTGATGGATGAGCCATTTGGCGCGCTTGATGCCCAGACAAGGAACATCATGCAGGCAGAGCTTTTGCGGATATGGGAGAAAGAACACATAAGCGTCCTGTTCGTCACCCACAGTGTGGATGAAGCGGTTTATCTTGCCGACAGGGTCGTTGTGATGTCAGCACGCCCGGGCACGGTAAAAGAGATTTTTGACATTAAGCTGCCACGTCCCAGGGTTAGGACAAGCCCTGAGGCTAACACCCTTCGGGATTTGATACTCAAGTCGCTTGGTTCGGAGATTAAACGCGCTGCGGAAATAAGAAAATAAAAACTGTGCGCCGAAGCCCGGCGCATCATTATCCAGATATGTGAAAGCGGTTAAACCGGCAGTCCAAGCGCCGCTCTTTTCTTCATTATATGGGCCTCGATGCCATTGGCAGCCGCCACCATATCTGTCTCCACAGCAAGCTTGCCGCCTGTAAGCCCTTCCACGTCGCTTGTTAGGAGCTTCACAAGCCGCGGCGCGCCTCCGACCGGCGGCAGCGGCGCAACATGGGTATAGAGACCGAAAGCCACCGCAAAGATGCCATCTATGGTCGCTTTTTGTTCCATGTATGTTGGGGCTGTTACCGCTATCGGCAAAGCTGACGGGTCAACTCCAAGCGCATCCGCGACAGCCGTAACAAGAAGAGTTATCCTTCCCGTGTCCGTGCATGTTCCGAAACTCAATACCGGCGGGATTTTAAGCAGCTCACATACGGCTCTCAAGCCCGGACCTGCTTCCTCCTTTGCTTCAAGCGTTGTAAGACCTCCTACCTGAAGAGCGGCATTTCCGCATCCCGCGCTAATCACGAGTATATCGCGTTTGATAAGTTCCCTTGCTATTTTCAAGGTATTGACATCCTGGCCTCCGTCCCGCAACGTGGTGCAGCTCACCAGAGCAACCACTCCTTTGAGAGTTCCCTTCTTGATGACATCAAGCAATGGGTCAAGCGTTCCGCCAAGCGCCCCAAGGCAGGCTTCGGTCGAGAAACCTATTACTGCATTCTGCTTCCTGCTTGACTGGTTTGTGGGCTTTCCTTTTCGCTTCCTGAAATTCTCTATTGCCATATCGATAAGCTTCTGCGCCTGCGAAGCGGCTTCTTCAGGCTTGTACACTATCTGGCCTTTCATTCCAGGGACGCTGACTAGTTTTGAGACAGAAACGAGAATTGTATTGTATTTCTCCTGGTATTCGCCGAGGGACGGAGGTGAGCAATTCATATCCATGGCAAAAACATCCACGCCGCCTGTTGCAAGGGCGGGTTCGATGGAAAGCCAGTTCCCGGTCAGCCCCACGAATACATTATCAGTCGCAAACCTCTGCACAAGTTCCTGCCCTGTTTCGATCGAGCCTATGATATGAAGACCTCTGGCGCCGGCGTTTTTAGCCTTGTCCTGGTTTTTTGCATCGTGGGCTGCCTTAATGAGAGCAACGCCGATAAAAGGCTCATGACCATTCACCACAACATTCACATACAAGGGGTCGATTATCCCTATGTCAACGTCAACGCTGTGAGGCGAAGGTGTCCCGAACAACGCATCCTGCCCGAGTTCAAGTGGAATCTGGGCGCCATATATACATGAAATACCAAGACGGAGGGCTTTCTTTGCAAGTGAGACGTAATCCCCATCGATATTGGTCTGGGAACTTGAAACCGCATCCATGACCTCATGGACAGGACCGCCGGGCAAGATTCCCAATTTTCGCCAGATTTCTATCCTTGATTTCGGTGCAAAGGATAAAACATTGGCAAGCTCGTCATCCGAATCCGCATTTATTCCGGCAAGCATGGCATCCGACACTGCAAGAGCAAGTTCTTTTGTGCTTTTATCCGATTTTATCCCGAATTTCCCGGCAAGGCTTCGGAGTTTTGCCTCGTCTTTAATCTGGAAAGGGGTTTTTCCAAGCGCTGTAGCCTTCAGTGTCTTTGCAACCTCCTTGGCGTGGAAGGTATAGGTCGAAGTACCCATGGTATTCAGGAAGAGCAGATTCCTCATGGCCATGGCATCTGCATCTATGCCGCAAACGCCGCGTTCTGCTCCGGGTTTTATCCGGCACGGACCGTTGCTGCAAAGCTGGCAGCTTATACCCTGCTCGCAGAATGAACAGCGTTTTCCCTGGGCGTTGAACCTGTCAAATGTATTCGTCATCTCATCTTTTTTCAATATATTATACTGTTCTTTTACCGACTGGTGCGCACTGATAGTTTCCATAATATCACCTGTTGCAAGTATAATCGTATAATGTATAAATCTAATTACTATATGTTATAAGTAAAAATTTATATTACACTATAGTTAATCGCTAATCAAAAATATCAGCATGCGTAGGCAAGATATATATAGCAAGAAAATAACCATTATATGGGTGGTTAGACAATGTCAAAAATCTTACAAATCCAGCCTGATGGCAATACTGTTTTGTTAGATCATTTTAATGGCACTGTTAAAGGAACAGGTTTCGGAGCGTTGACTTATGGAGAAAGCCTACCGAACTTAGAACAAGCAGTTAATCTTACGAGGGGCGCTTATATTAAATATTCTTTTTCCCCCTGGTATCGCTGGGATGGAGCGCATATGTGGGATAGGAATGAAGCCGCTCCAGTGGACGCATGTGGCAGTAAGCTGGAGCCCTAAAGGAACCAAGTTGTATGTCAATGGTTTGGTTGATGCATATGTTGATGCAAACGTATGGCCTGCTTTTAGCGGCACCGTGTTTGCCTATCTGAGCCACTGGGGCGATGCTGATATTGGGTTTGTTGATGAATTCCATATATCAAAAGTCGCAAGGACGGATGAGGAAATTCGGTCGCGTGTTCAAATACAATCTCCCCTTGAAAATTTCCCGGTCAAAAATATTGAAGGTGTGGGAAAAGTTATTACAGAGAAACTTAAAAAGCAAGGGATTAAAAACGTAGGCGATTTGGCATCGTCAGATGTGTTTGCTCTCTACAAAAAGATAGATATTCCTTTGTTTAAGTTTTATGAGATAAAAAGAAGGGCGGCACTGGCATTGGATGTTAAAATAGAGAAAACATTATTTGATAATATACTGCAAATGCAGTTGGGCGACATCATCACTATGCCTGATGAAGAATTGGGCAGGAAGGCAAATCAACCCGTAGAGATTATCTCAGACTTAAAGAAGGACATCTCGACGCTTCTAGTCTCTTTGGATAATGCTGTTGTAAAAGCCATGACACTGGAGAGTGTAGCATTTTCCGATTGTTAAAAATCGTCGCTACATCTCCTCTAACATCTAAATAACCTTGAACGTCTGAACCCGCTCAAGAAGCATGCCTTCCACGATTAAAGGATAATCTTTTTCCGCGCTTTTTAAAGCATTTGTCAATTTCCAGCTTTTATCGGCAAAAATCGTTATCAACGGCTCGCCTTTCTTGACCATCTCACCCTTTTTCCTGTGTATCCAGACGCCTGCTCCGACGTCTGTTGGCGCGCCTGCTATCCTTGCAATCTCGACTATGCGCTTATTATCGAATTCGATGACGTACCCATCAGCAGGAGATGCGAGTTCTGCCTTTTGTTCTCCGGGTTTAATATCAGTGTGTTTAATATTCGGATTTCCACCCTGGGCTTCGATGATTTCCTTAAGCTTATTAAGGGCTTTCCCGGAACGCAGCGTTTCCATTGCAAGCTCCTTCCCGCGTCCTCTGGCTGCGGTTCCACCCATCTCAAGCAAAATTCCAGCGAGCGCCGTGCTCTTTTCGATGAGGCTGTTTGGTCCCTGCATTGTTTCAAGTACCTTTAGCGCTTCCCTCACTTCGAGCACCGGACCAATGGTTCTTCCAACAGGCGATGCTCCGTATGTCATAGCGCATTCCACATTCATCCCCAGGCGCTCTCCAAGTTCAATCAAATCCCTTGCGAGTTTCTTTCCTTCATCCATCGTGTGGACTTTCGTTCCGCTTCCCACAGGGATGTCAATGACAACGCAGTCCGCCCCGACAGCGCCTTTTTTTGCCATTATTGATGCAAGAAGCTGGCATCGCGGGTCTATGGAAAGAGGATATTCCGCGCGTATTAATTTGTCGTCCGCCGGCGCGATGTTTGTCGCGCCGCCCCATACTATCACACCGCCAACCTTTTCGGTAATGGATTTTATCTCATCCGCCGAAAATTCCACAGGCGCGAGCACCTCCATCAAATCCGCAGTGCCCGCGGCTCCTGTTATCGCCCTTGAGCTTGTCTTGGGTATGAGAAGCCCGTTCGCGGCAATTATCGGCACTACAAGCAACGATATTTTGTTGCCCGGGACGCCGCCTATGCTGTGCTTGTCCATTATCGGGTGAGTGTCAAATTCTATCTTTTCCCCGGTATCTATCATTGCCCTTGTCAGCCATTCAATCTCATCAGAGGTCATCCCGTGGATATACGAACTTGTAACGAATGCCGAAAGTTCGATTTCGGTAAGATTTTCCCTGACAATATCCTGGACAACCTGATATATCTCCTCCTGTGTCAGCTTTTGTTTGTCCATCATCTTCCTGATAAAACCAACTGAACTCGGTCTTGCAGTCGGGATGACATTAATCGTCAGCGGACAGACTTCACCCAGCTTTTCACAACATTCCTGATACACTCCAACCGTAC
>JAPZAN010000011.1 GCA_027460605.1 Candidatus Methanoperedens sp. | reverse complement strand
AATGAGGCTTTTATGAGGAAGATGCCTCCTGAAGTTTGGCTAGGTTTTGCTTTTAAGATGTTTGGTTGGTGAATTTTATGAAAACTGTGCAAAAGGTAAAAGAAGTTATGAATGAGGAAATTATTTCAGGAAATGATAGTCATACTTTTAATCCTTAATCTTATGTTATTGCCAAAGTAGTTTAAATAACTTTAGCTAGTAAGAACATTGGCTAAAAGCACATACCTTGCATCGTTGTGCAATTCTAACCCCCGACTTTTGACAGGTCATTCTATCCCCCGAAGTCGACAGAACCATTTTGCCCAAATACATAAATACCAAAGTATCAATTTAAGCACCGAGGTATAAGATGTTTTAGTAGGCGAGGCTTTAATCGGCGAGGAACCAGAACTTGCTCATATTGATTTGATCATAGGAGAAAAGACAGGACCGGTAGGACAGGCATTTGCGAACGGTTTTACACAATTATCCAAGGGGCACACTCCCCTTCTTTCGGTGATAAGGCCAAACCTCCTGACCAAACCTGCAACCCTTATTGTGCCGAAAGTGACGGTCAAGAACATGACACAGGCTGCCCAGATATTCGGCCCGGCGCAAACCGCAGTAGCAAGGGCGGTTGCCGATTCCGTGCAGGAAGGAGTCATCCCCGAAGACCAGCTTGAAGAGCTTACAATTATAGTCAGTGTGTTTATTCATCCCGAAGCAAAGGATTACAACAAGATATACCGCTATAATTACGGCGCCACAAAACTTGCGATAGAGCGGGCGATGCAGGGATTCCCGGACAGGAAGACTCTCATGTACGAGAAGGACAGAACCATGCACCCCATAATGGGATTCAAGGTCGTCAGGTTATGGAACCCGCCGTACCTTCAGGTTGCGATTGACATACCCGATATCGAAGCTGTCAGGAACATATTGAAACAGATACCACAAAGCGATCATCTTATAATCGAGGCCGGAACTCCGCTTATCAAAAGATATGGCGTGAATGTGGTACAATCCATAAGGGAAGTGCGGCCGAATGCCTTTGTAGTAGCGGATTTAAAAACGCTGGATACAGGCAACCTTGAGGCGCGCATGGTAGCGGATGCAACAGCAGATGCAATCGTGATTTCAGGACTTGCGCCTGTTTCCACCATCGCGAATGCCATAAAAGAGGCGAAGAAGACGGGCATCTACTCTGTAATCGACATGCTGAACGTGGAGAAACCGTTATCGGTTCTAAAGTCGCTCACAGTTAAGCCGGATGTAGTAGAACTTCACAGGG
>JAPZAN010000010.1 GCA_027460605.1 Candidatus Methanoperedens sp. | reverse complement strand
ATAAACACCTGGATGACCAACGTTGGTATCCTTAAATGGTATATAGAAAAAGGGACCCAAAAGATAGAAAAAATAATTGAAAAACCAAAAAGGAAGGGGCAAAGAGCATGAACGAAGAAGAACCTTTTTATAAGAACTGGCGCGTCCTGCTGCTCATTGCAGTTATTCTGGGCTCGATCGCTGTTATCACGGTGTCATACTCTAATGGACAACTAAGCATCCAGAATAACCTGAAGTACGGTCTTGACCTTGACGGCGGTTCATGGCTGCAGGTGCAGCTCCAGGGAGCTATCGCGCAGGTGGATGCCGACCCCGGAAAAATTATCCAAGTCGAATTCGGAAGATTACTCAACGATCCTTCTATTACAATAGACGAAGTCACGGCAGCTTCTGTCACCTTTACAACTTCAAAAGAGGTTACCCAGAAAACTATGGATTCATTTGGATTTGGCCCATCTACACTATCGGTCGCCCCTGCTGGCGGGACACGGGTAACACTGCAAACAAGCAAGGATTTTTTAATCCAAACATACCTGAAAGACAAACTGAGCGCTGATGTCAAGCAGATTCCGGGCAGGTTCATTACATTCGAGATAAGAAAAGCCGTAACCGAAGAATCATTGAATGCCATTTTACAGCCCGTTGGCGGAAAAGTCGTCCCACCGTTCCGGGAAGGTGTGACCCCGGAAACCCGCGATGAGACAAAACAGAGGCTTGAAAACAAACTCAACCCCATTGCCCTCAAGCAGATAACGATAACTCCAATAGGCGATAATTATTTACTTATCGACCTGCCCGGTGTATCAATAGAAGAAGCGAGAAAGCTTGCACTTACACCTGGAAAATTCGAGATACGGATACAGACAAAAGGTAATGAGACAGAACATGTGCTTTTCGGAGACCAGATAACAGGAGTAGGAGTCCCGCAGACAGAGAAGGGGGGTTACTGGGGCGTATCCTTTGAACTCACCGATGACGGGGCTAAAGCGCTTCGTGACGCATCGATACAATATGGGGCTGTGACCAATCCCGCCGCGCATTACCTCAGTATGTATCTTGATGGTAATCTTGTATTTGATGCACCGCTTGCTGTCGAGCTTGCAAGGAACATACAGAGCGTTCCTGTGAAAAACATGGTAGCCACTACGGGTGCCGGTGACGCGGGACAGCAGAAGGCAAAGGAACTCCAGCTTCATTTGAGAGCAGGCGCATTGCCTGTCCAGGTGAAAGAAGCAGGTTCCGGTGAAGTATCAGCACCTCTTGGCGCCAAATTTAAAGAGCAGGTCTTAATCGCCGGATTGGTCGCTCTGGTATTGGTGGCTTTTGTAGTAGCCCTCAGATACAAACAGCCCAATATCATAATCCCGATGCTTTCAACATCCTTCAGCGAAGTCATCATAATTCTGGGATTTGCAGTCCTTTTCGGGCTCCAGCTTGACCTGGCCACTATCGCCGGTATTATTGCGGTAATAGGCACAGGCGTAGACCATCTCATTATCATAACAGATGAAGTGCTCGCAGGCGGCGCCATGCCTCCGGACAAGGTGTACAAATCACGTATCTCGAAAGCGTTTTCAATAATTTTTGCAGCGGCAGCCACGGTACTTGTAGCTATGCTGCCTCTCATATTCTTCATGGATTCAAGCGCACTCAGGGGCTTTGCAGAAATTACCATAGCCGGTGTGTTCATCGGGGTCTTTCTGGCACGACCTGCATACGCCGTTGTTATCAAAGGTATGCTCAGGGAAGATACCAGCGCAAAGTTTGTTGATGAGGATTGAACGGTTCAGGAATACAATTAAGTGACAACAGTACCAATCATTTAAGCAGCGAGGTTAGTCAATGAGAACGAAAATTTTGATAATGGGAGCTGCAGGGCGGGATTTTCATAATTTCAATGTTTTTTTCAGGGGCAATGAAAATTATGAGGTTGTGGCTTTCACTGCCGCGCAGATTCCAGGGATTGCAGGACGCGTTTATCCAAAAGAGCTGGCAGGTCCGCTGTATGGGAACGGTATCCCGATATATCCCGAGGAAGAACTGGCAGGTCTCATTAAGAAGCATGGTATTGACCAGGTGATTCTCGCTTATTCTGACCTTTCGCACGAAACGGTAATGCAGAAAGCCTCGCAGGTTTTAGCGGCTGGCGCTGATTTCCGATTGATGGGTACTGAAAGCACCATGCTTCGGTCAATAAAACCTGTGATTTCAGTATGCGCCGTGAGAACCGGCGCTGGAAAAAGCCCGACATCGCAAAAACTGGTGGACATATTAAAAGAAAGAGGGTATAGAGTGGTGGTAGTGCGCCATCCGATGCCGTATGGCGACCTTCTCAGGCAGGAGTGCCAGAGGTTTGCTTCGATGGAAGATTGCGTGCGCAACGAATGCACTATCGAAGAGAGGGAGGAGTATGAGCCGTATATCTGCTGCGGAAGCGTGGTTTACAGTGGCGTTGATTTTAAGAAAATCCTGGGAGCTGCGGAGAAAGAAGCTGATATTATTATCTGGGACGGAGGGAACAACGATATTCCTTTTTATAAGCCGGACCTCCATATCGTAATTGCAGACCCGCACAGGGCAGGGCATGAGCTTACCTATTACCCGGGCGAGGTGAATGTGCGTCTCGCAGACGTGGTTATTGTGAACAAGGTGGATTCGGCAAGGAAAGAGGATGTGGAGCTGGTTATCAAGAATGTCAGGTCAATAAATAAAAAGACAACAATCATAAAAGCCAATTCCGCGATAACTGCTGACAAACCTGAATTAATAAGAGGTAAGCGCGTTCTGGTCGTGGAAGATGGGCCCACTTTGACCCACGGCGGAATGGCTTTCGGCGCAGGTGTTATCGCGGCAAAGAAATACGGGGCTAAAGAAGTGATTGACCCGCGCCCGCATGCTGTGGGCTCGATTTTGAAAGTTTATGAGGATTTCACTCATCTTGGCGCCGTTCTTCCTGCTATGGGTTATAGCGAAGCCCAGACAAAGGAACTGGAGGCGACCATAAACGACGCGGATTGCGATGCTGTGATTGCGGGCACCCCCATCGACCTCAACAGGCTGCTTAAGCTCAATAAGCCTGTGGTGAGGGTCAGGTACAGGATTGAGGAAGTGGATGTTAAGCTGGGAGAGATTGTAGATGAATGGTTAAAATCTAAAAAGATAAAGAAGAGCAAATGATGGGAAGGTTTCATATTTCATGCCACTATGAAAATTATTGTTTTATCTGATACCCATATCAAGCCCGGACAATCGCTTCAGAAGAAGCTTCCCCATGAACTTATTTCCATTATCAAACGTTCAGGTATCATCATTCACGCAGGGGATTTTGAATCTCTCGGATGTTATAACGAACTTAAGGGTCTGGGGAAGCTCGTAGCAGTTCATGGCGATACGGATAGCCCTGAATTAATGAAGCTTCTTCCCGAGCGCAAAATCATAAAAATAGAGGGCGTGAGAGTTGGAATAATCCACAAAGGGCAACTCACATCTGAGAACACAGACGGGCTTCGCTATCTTGCAAAGGAAATGGGCGTGGATGTACTTGTATTCGGGCATTTCCACCATCCGATAGTGCAAAAAACCGATGTGCTGCTTCTTTCGCCAGGCAGCGCAACGGTTCCCG
>JAPZAN010000009.1 GCA_027460605.1 Candidatus Methanoperedens sp. | reverse complement strand
TCTTCATATCTTTCCTTAGTGTTTTTGCCTTTGCAAGCAATCTCTCTTTACGTTTATTTTTAACATATTCTTCCAGCAAGCACCGTATCTCTTCCTGCCAGTTTATCTCTGCCATCTCCTGCATCATCTTGCGTAATTCCGCAGGTATTCTTATACTGTAAACAGTTTTTGTAGACATAATTGTTTATATAACATGTATTAACATATAAACATTACTGGATTATCCACAGTTGCCTTTATCCCCACAGCTTTGCGCCCTTCGCGCCTTTGCGGTGATCGTTTTCCGGACGTACCATATAAATACCCCCTCCGCCAACAGAAGAACCATGCCCTATTACCTCGGCGAGCTCCTGTTATACTGGTGTCCTTCCTGCAACCTCCCCGTACTCGGGAAAACCTGCGCCTGCGGAGCAGCCACCAAAAAAATCGACATAACCCCGCCGGGCGACATCAGGCCTGCCTTCCAGTACGACATAGACCTCATCAACAAAACGACAGAAAAGCAGTTCGGCTTAAAACTCATTCCCGAGGGCAGGCTCGTGGTACTGAACAAGGCACCCTATGAGGACAGGATGGACGAGGTTGTATTCGACGGTGCAGTGATGGGTTCGCTTCGCTTTGAGCTTGAAAAGATGGGATGGGTGTTCATCCCGAGGCTTGAAGGGGCAAGGTTGCTTGCCGAAGGCAGGAAATGGATAATCGTGGATAAAGGCGCCGTGGATTTTATTATAAAAGGCGCGTCGGTGCTTGCGCCGGGGGTGAATGATGCCAGCGCCGGTATTGTTGAGGATGACGAGGTCATTATACTGACACCGGATAAAGAGGTAATCGCAACAGGCAGGGCGCGTATGAGCACTGAGAGGATGCTCACGCATGAGAAGGGCATGGCTGTGAAAACGCGCTGGAACGGGAAACCGCAGCCTGCACAGCGCTTGCGCCCTGAGCAAAAAAGGACATGGGATGATGCTGTTGCGGCGAACATGCACATATTGAAAAAAATGGAAGAAAAGGCGCACAGCTTCATAAAAAACGTAGCTGAAACCACAGGAAGACCTGTCACTGTTTCATATTCTGGCGGAAAAGACAGCCTTACCACGCTACTCCTTGTGCGTGATGCCGTGCCGGAGTTCGATATTCTTTTTGCAGATACGGGACTTGAGTTCAAAGAGACAGTGGATAACGTAAAACAGACAGCTGAGGAACTTAATTTACCTTTGAAGATACACTCGTCAGGCGATTCATTCTGGCAGTCCATCGATAATTTCGGGCCTCCCACGGTGGAAGCAAGATGGTGCTGCAAGGTCTGCAAGCTCGGGGCGATAACGCAGGTCATCGAGAACAACTACGAGAACGAGTGCCTGACTTTTGTCGGGCAAAGGAAATACGAGAGTGAAATTCGCGCTAACAGCGAGCATATCTGGAAGAACCCCTCGGTAGGAAACCAGATAGCTGCAACCCCAATACAAAACTGGACCGCGCTTCATGTATGGTTGTATCTTTTCTGGAAAAAGGCAAAATACAATCCACTTTACGAGCAGGGATTCGACAGGATAGGGTGCTGGCTTTGCCCCTCGGCGAGCATGGCTGATTTTTCGAGGCTAGCAGAAATTCATCCAGAATTAAGTGAAAAGCTTGAAAAATATCTCAGGGAATATGCCGCAAGGAACGGCTTGCCGCAGGAATGGGTAACATACGGCTTCTGGCGCTGGCAGGTTCTGCCAAAGTCGATAAGGATGATTGCAGAGAAAAAGGGCATAAACCTCGTTCCAAGATGCGAGAAAAAACCAGTCCATTTTACCATGACCGTGGGGTACCGCCCCTGCAAAGCCGGAGGTATCACAGCCGAAGGCAGTTTCGGAATGCCATTGAATCTTCCCCTGATTGAAGAGACTGGCTTTTTGGGGATGCTCGGAGACACAAATTCGATTGACGGCGTGATTCTTGCCCAGCGAGGAGAAAACAACGTCCATGTTTATGCCAGCGGCGCGGTAGTGGCAAGAGGCGGCAGCGAGGACGAGGCGAGACAGTTAATCGGGCTTGCTGAAAAGACAATCCGGCGCGCGCTTTCGTGTACGGGATGCGGCGTGTGTGTTGGTCAGTGCGCGGCGAGGGCAATCAGCGTTAACGGCTCTGCAAGAATCAGCGAGAAATGCACCCGATGCGGGAAATGCACATGGTCATGTCCTGTGGTGAAGTTCGGGTAGGTTATCGAGCGTAAGGGCTTGATGAAAAATAAAGTAGCAAATTTTTTAAAAACAAACGCAAATATACGCAGATTTAGAGTTTTCATAGCATTTTTCTACTGCGCTGAATATTTATAACTCTACAAATATTAAATCTCCGGCGCCGATACGTTCCCGATGCAGAAATATTCCATTAGACCCGAACTCCCGAAGCCCGCATCGATGGGATGGGCTTTTTCCGTGCGAACCTGAAGACGTACCGCTTCCGGTCGAGGGGCGCGGCGGGAGGTGGCAGCGGGAGAAGTTGGGCTGGCGCTTGAAATCGTGGATATTGTCGAAGGGGTTATGAAGATCAATTACCGAAGAGTATATTACATATAGGTACATATAGTAACATATATGACAGCTACCACAACGATATGTTTAGACCCAAAGGTAAAGGATAAACTTACCTCTCTAAAATATCATTCCCGTGAATCGTATAGTTCCGTTATAGAAAGATTGACTAATCTGGCAATAGATGAAGAACCGCTCAGCGATGAGGCGATAAAAGGTATAGAAGAAGCTCTTGAAGACATAAAGCACGGACGCCTGCATTCCGAAGAAGAGATCATGAAAGAATTTGACCTGAAATGAGCTATAAGGTCGAATATACTTCAAAGGCAAGAAAGGATCTCAAAAAGTTACCTCTGGAAATTGCACAGAGCATAATCCGGTCAATCAACAGCATTAAAGATGATCCTTCCCCTCATGTAAAAAAGATCAAAGGGACACAAAAGAATCCTCTATATACTCACCGTGTTGGTGAATATCGGGCTATCCTTTACATAGAAAATGAGCGTTTGCTTATACTGGTGATAGAAGCAGGTCACAGGAAAAAGATCTACCGGAAATATTGAGAATATGAAAACATGTCGCTTCCGGTCGGGGCGCGAGGATAATCGCATCACTTTCACAAGGATAGCCAAAAAGACAGGATTAAATTCCTATTGTCAGATTATAAATACAATTAAACCATAATTTTAAGTAAATATTATGCGGGATATGGAAGAGGTATGAGATGCAGAGAAATTATGTAATGTTTTTATTGTTGACCTTGTTTGTCAGTCTAATCTCAGGATGCGTAAGTACACCACCCTCTCTTCGAACTGAAAACGTCACACCTCCTATTAGTCCTGCGATTACCACTCCACCTTCAGTCCCAACTCCAGCCGTCGTTAACGAGTCCCGGCTTTTGACCGGGGAAAATGTACAGATAAAGATATTTGAGGAAAGGATACGCGGAATGCTTAAAAATGGCACTCTTCCTATAATTGATGCAGAGTTTCATTATGGAGGGGATATGGACATTGATAAACTGATCTATAACATGGATAGAAACGGCGTGGCATTAACATGGCTTGGACCAAATGAAAACCAAGGAAGTGAAGAGTCAATAAGGC
>JAPZAN010000008.1 GCA_027460605.1 Candidatus Methanoperedens sp. | reverse complement strand
GGGATAATGTGAGAATATTGAAACGTGAGGAAGCAGAGAAATAATATTAATAGGAGAAATCAAAAATGGTAAGCGTTGTAGAAGCATTAGTCTCCGGCGGTTCAGCCACCCCGGGTCCGCCACTTGGTCCTTCACTCGGGCCGCTTGGCGTAAATGTAAAAGCGATTATAGATAAGATAAATGAGCAAACAAAAGCGTTCAGCGGAATGCAAGTCCCGGTTAAAGTAATCGTGGATGATAAGAAACAATTCACGGTACAGGTTGGAACCCCGCCGACTTCAGCACTCATAAAGAAAGAAGCAGGGATCGAGACTGGCTCAGGGACGCCGAACACGAAGACTGTGGGCAATATTACTGTGAAACAGGCAGTAAAGATTGCGCACATGAAGAAGAACGACACCCTTGCAAAGTCATTGAAGAATGTTGTCAAAGAGGTTGTTGGCTCATGCGTCCCGCTTGGGGTTACATTTGAGGGTTTAAAACCCAAGGAAGCAATTGTAGCTATTAATAGCGGTAAATTCGACTCGGAGTTTTCCGAGCCGCTATAATTTTTTTGTTGCAGCGGATACTTTTTTAATCAGCTAATTCCCACATCAGCCCTGTTCTCCGTGATGTGCAGGTAGGTGAGAGCGCCGGTGGTGTAGTTGAGGAGCATGGTGGAAGTGCAGCATCCGAGTTTGCTTTTAAAATTATTCCTTGAAAAGTTGATAAAACCAATTCTAACAATTATGACAGGCCAGAATCAAAGGTTATCGTGCTTTGCGCCTTCTCTTTTGGTTCTATCCACTCTCCCCCTTTATGCCACTCCTCATCAAATTTAGGCCACAGCGTCACTAAATCCAGGAGTTCTTCTTCATTCTTTGCCTTGAATTCTTTTATTTTTACCACACTCATTTCTGATACTTACTCCTATAAAAGCTTTTATGCTCTTCTGACGCTTCCCGTCCACTGAATATTCTAAGCTTGCCTCTGCGAGGAGTGGCAATTGCCAGAATATATTTTCCATAGGCTTTTCCAACGATGAGATATCGAAGCTCGCCCTTATATTTGAACTTCTTTTTGTAGCATGGGTGGCAGAATATCTCTTCGTATTCTTCTTTTATGATACCGTGGTTGAATGCCCGCAAGGCATATTCCAAATCCTGAGGCTTAATATTATCCCAGTTTACCATCCAGACTCCTGCTTTTGAAGTGTTATTGCATCAAATTATAATGCTCTATATCGATTCGAATCTTTAATACTTTTCTTGATACAGGAGATAAAAAACTGAAAACTCCACCTTTATTATTCTTTCTACAAGTATTGGAAGTTTCAGCTTATCCCCACATCAGCCCTGTTCTCCGTGATGTGCAGGTAGGTGAGGGCGCCGGTGGGGGGTGTAGTTGAGGGGCATGTGGAAGTTTGATGCATGCTGATCGCTTTGGGAACTAAAGGCATATATATGAAACCATAGATATTGGTATCAGTGAGAAAATGGCGATAAGCGAGCATGATGTTGCAGCATTCATTGAGCATAAGGATGTAAAAATAGTTGGCAACAGGCTGATAAGTGTCCC
>JAPZAN010000007.1 GCA_027460605.1 Candidatus Methanoperedens sp. | reverse complement strand
TTTTCACTTTATTAGCGATATCTTTTCCAAGCCTTTTACATTCTTCAAGATCCTTTTCAACAGGTTGATATTGGATGCGTAATACCGGATCTATTACATCCATACCAAGCTCACGCATTTTTTCTGCAATCATTATAGGCGCCTCACCGCTCCATCCGTAAGAGCCGAAAGCCGCTCCAATTTTACCCTTTGCGTTCGCTTTTGAGAGACCCTCAATAAATTTTTCCATAGGAGGCAGCATCTTATAATAGAAAGTCGAGGAGCCAAGTGCAATGGCATCCGCGGATTTTAAGTCTTCTATTTTTGCTTCATGGAAATTCCTGGCAACTGCGTCAATATTTCTTGACTGGGCACCCTCAACGATCGCATCTGCCATCGCCTTTGTGTTACCTGATGTACTGAGATATACGACTACTAATTTTGGCATATTTTTCACACCCGTGTCTGTTTTATCGAGATTGGAACTTATTTCACACTATCCCTTTCTCATAATAACGTTATATGTGATTTCAGATAAAGCTTTCGCGTCAGGTGAACTGTAAAAAAGTTTGGTTTTGAACAAATCCTTTGCGTACTTTGCGACCTCTGCGGTGAAAAACCCTGCACCGCAAAGCACGCCAAGAGCGCAAAGTTACTTTAGACGAAATTTAACACCATAAGATTTTAGACACTCGATGGGTAAAGCACTTAAATGTTAAGCACTTTTAAAATAGCATGATTGTTATCGGAATCGACCCCGGGCTTGCGACAGTCGGCTTCGGGGTCATACGAACCGAAAAAAACAATATAACTCCTGTAAGCTATGGAGTCATAAGGACATCGGCTGAAAAACAATCTCCTGAACGCCTGCTGGAAATATACACCGGGGTCAACGAGCTTTTTGGAAAATATGTACCTTCAGCCGTGGCAGTTGAGAAACTTTTTTTCAATAAGAATGTTACAAACGCCATGAGCGTGAGCGAAGCAAGGGGCGTTATAGTCCTGGCTGCAGAGCAAAATCATATTCCTGTATTTGAATATACCCCGAACGAAGTTAAGCAGGCAATAACGGGTTCAGGGCGGGCTGATAAGAAACAGATGCAGGAGATGATTAAGAGGCTGTTGAATCTTAGCGAGATACCAAGACCTGATGATGCAGCGGACGGGCTTTCGATTGCTTTATGTCATATAAATATAATGAGATAATATATGATTTCGCATATTTATGGTGATATAGCGCAGTGCGGTGAAAATTTTGTGGTTATCGATGTGGGAGGCATAGGCTATCAGGTGAATGTTACAAAGCCGGTAGTGCAGGAACTTATCAATAAAAAAGAAAAGGTAAAGCTGTATACCCATCTCAATGTCAGGGAGGATGCGCTTACACTTTATGGATTTCTAAACGCAAGCGAGCTTACGATGTTCAGGCTCCTTATCAGCGTGACAAGAATAGGGCCTCAAATCGCAATGAACATATTGTCCCAGATAAAGATTGAGGAGCTTGCATCTGCAATATTCCGCGAGGATGAAAAAGTCCTTACCAGTATTTCTGGCGTTGGCACAAAAAATGCCAAAAGGCTGATACTTGAACTCAAAGATAAAATGAAAAAGAAAATGGAAGGATTTGTTTTCACGGGTACAAACAATATTAATTATGACGCTGTCAGTGCTCTTGTTTCTCTCGGATTCGGACAGCGCGAGGCGCAGGAAGCAGTGGAAACCGCATCTGCTGATATAAAAGAACGCACAGTTGAGGCATTGATTAAAGCAGCGCTTTTGAAATTGAAAGAACGTTAAAGAACATGGAAGAAAGAATAATAGCGCCGGTATCGCTAAACGAAGAAAAGGAAGATACAACCATCCGCCCGACAAGGCTTTCTGAATTTATCGGGCAGAAAGCGCTCAAGGATTCGCTAAAGATATTTATCGAAGCTTCAAAAAAAAGGGAAGAACCGCTCGACCACGTCCTGTTTTCAGGACCTCCTGGTCTTGGGAAGACAACGCTTGCCCACATAATTGCGCACGAGATGGGCTCGGATATAAAAAGCACTTCAGGCCCAGTGCTTGAAAAACCGGGAGACATTGCAGCAATACTGACGACGCTCAAGAAAGGAGACATTCTCTTCATCGATGAGATTCACCGCCTGAACTCTGTTATTGAAGAAATCCTGTATCCTGCTATGGAAGATTTTGAAATAGACGTCATGATAGGCGAAGGACCAAGCGCGCGCTCCATAAAACTCACGATTGAACATTTCACCCTCATAGGCGCCACTACCAGGGTAGGACTTCTGGGCTCGCCATTCAGGGACAGGTTCGGTTTCATTTCAAGGCTTAATCTGTATTCAGTGCCGGAACTTGTGGAAGTGGTATCACGAAGCGCATCCATCCTGCAAATCCCCATGAAGCAGGAAGGTTCACTTGAGATTGCCAGGCGAAGCCGTGGGACACCACGCATTGCCAACAGGCTGCTTCGGCGCGTATGGGATTTTGCTCTTGTGAGGGCAGAAGGGAAAATCACACAGGATGTTGCGGATGCAGCGCTCACCATGCTGGGAATAGACAGGCTCGGGCTGGATGAGCTTGACAGGCGCATCCTTACTATAATTTCAGGGGATTTCGGGGGAGGTCCTGTCGGGGTCAAGACAATTGCAATATCAGTCGGCGAAGAGGTCAGGACGATTGAGGAAGTTTACGAGCCCTACCTTATCCAGATAGGGTTTATCAAACGGACTCCCCAGGGACGGGAGACAACGCCTGCAGCAAAGGGACATCTGGAAATTCAGTGAGATATTGCAGAATTGGGCGCGGATATCAACGCAAAGACGGCTATGAACACGGTTCATAGATAACGATGAAAAAGCCTGGATAATTAATCGTGCTGAATTTATAAAAGTGGCGCTTTATGGAATTTCGCCCCCCGTCCTGCAAATCCACGGCGCCGACAAACGAGCGCTGGGAGCGCCTCGTATGAAAAAATAACTGCTTACAGGCGTAGAGATGATTATATTTAGGTTAAAAACAGAAATATAGGCTACTATGAACATTTCTCGTTTCAATTCAGAAGGGGTGGCATAACCTCACGGGATAAAAATGAGCAAACTTTTTATAGACGGGAAAGCCATCCAGCTTATAAAAAAGGAACTGCTAAAAGAGAATGCATACGCAATGCGTATATTTACAGGCGGCGGCGGATGCTGCAAGCGTTTTGAGATAACCCCTGTGAAAAAACCGCTTGCAGGTGATGTTACTTTTACGCAGGGCGGAATCAATATATTTATTGAAAAAGAGCTTGTGGATAATACATCCGTTATAGAGATTAAAATTGATGAAAAGAAAGGATTATTGATAAATTTAATTGAATGAGCATATCTATAAACAAAATTAATTCGTAATATTACGAACATTGGAGAAATAAAAAGATGATAGGTATTTCAAAACTTTACTGCGGAACCGTTGAGCCCTCGGATGCCCTCAGGTACGGGCGGGACTCAAGCAAACTTCCTTCGCACTTATTGCAGTTCTCAAAAGATAAAAAACCGGTGGTTGTCTGGAACATGGGAAGGCGCTGCAACCTTAAATGCGTCCATTGTTATGCCCAGTCAAAGGACATCGAATATAAAAACGAACTTACAACACAGCAGGGTAAAGACCTCATAGACGACCTGGCACAATTCGGCGCTCCTGTCATTCTTTTTTCAGGCGGCGAACCCATTATGCGAAAAGACCTGCCAGAACTTGCCCTGTATGCAAGGTCAAAAGGAATGCGCGCCGTCATCTCCACGAACGGGACACTGATAGACAAAAAGATGGCAAAGGTGCTCAAGGATATCGGTCTTTCGTATGTAGGCGTATCCCTTGACGGTATGAGAGAGACAAACGATAAATTCAGGGGCATGAAAGGCGCATTTGATGCCGCACTCAACGGAATGCGCAACTGCCTTGCGGAAGGCGTTAAAGTTGGGTTGCGCTTTACGATCAATAAGAAAAATGTGAAGGATATTCCTGCCATATTCGACCTTCTTGAAACAGAGAAAATCCCCCGCGTCTGCTTCTATCACCTTGTTTACGCCGGGCGCGGCTCAAAGCTGGTAGAGCAGGAACTCTCGCATGAAGAAAGCAGGAAGACTCTTGACCTTATCATGGATAGGACAAAAGCGCTGCATGAAAAAGGCTTCCCGATTGAGGTACTGACCGTTGATAACCACTGCGACGGCCCGTATGTTTATTTCCGCCTGCTAAAAGAAGACCCCAAACGCGCAGCAGAAGTATTTGAACTCCTCCAGATGAACCAGGGCAATTCCTCTGGCATCGGCATCGGCTGTGTATCGTGGGACGGCTCCGTCCATGCAGACCAGTTCTGGAGGCATTATTCCTTTGGCAATGTTAAGGAACGGAAATTCAGCGAAATCTGGACCGATACGAGTAATGAACTCATGGCGGGTCTTAAGAACAGGAAACCGCTGATAAAGGCAAACGCAGACAGGTGCGCGCACTGCAAATGGTTCGATATCTGCAACGGGAATTTCCGCGTACGCGCCGAAGCGATATACGGCAATGTCTGGGCTGATGACCCTGCCTGCTACCTGACAAAAGAAGAGATTGGCTACTACAAAACAAAGTAGCTTTAGCGTTTCTTTGGCATTGCCGAGGGCGCCTTCTCAAGCACGGTTTTTAGCGATAGCTTCTCTGGTCCCCTGAATATTTCCATCGCGACCCTGTCACCCACTTTGCGCTTGTTCATGACTTTTATCAGGTCCCGGACATTGTTGATTTCAAAATCATCCATGCGTACCAGGATGTCTCCTATCCTCAACCCTGATTTGTCAGCTTCGCTTTTTGGTATTACATTGGTAACCATTACCCCTTTTTCAATGGGAAGTTTGTAGTATGCTACCATTTTGGGGTTGACATCCACTGCATTCATACTTATCCACGGCCTGATTATCTCGCCGTGCTCCCGCAACTGCTGCGCTATCCACATGGCTGGCTGAATCGGGATGGTAAACCCGATGCCCTGCGCAAAAGGTATGATGGCGCTGTTTATTCCTATCACCACGCCTTCGCTGTTAATCAGGGGCCCACCGCTGTTGCCGGGGTTAATGGCAGCATCAGTCTGTATCAGCCCTTCCATAAATGTAGCCTCGGTCTGGATTGACCTGTTAAGCGCGCTCACAACACCTGCCGTGACCGTGGGGCCCCCGACAAGACCTAACGGGCTGCCTATCGCAATTGCCATCTGGCCTATCTTGAGATTATTATTCTTTGCCATCTCAGGTACAGGCAGGTTGTTTGCATCGATGTGGAGAACTGCAAGGTCCATTATTGTATCGATGCCCCTGAGTTCTCCAGGTAATGTTCTTCCGTCCTCCAGCGTCACTTTTATCTCGGTTGAACCCAGCACAACATGGGCGTTGGTCAGTATCCAGCCCTCTTCATCGATAACAAAACCCGAGCCAACTCCCGGCACCGGATGCACATGCAGGTAAGCATCTTTCATGAGCTTTACTTCACTGATGTTCACAACGCTCGGTATTACCTTTTCCACAGCCGCAACAACGGTATCGTCAAAACTTGTCATATTTATCACCCCTTGAATCAACAGTTATTTGGATTTCAACCTGTGATTCTTCTTATTCATTCTTAAACTGCATCAATATATATTGTTATTGAAACCTTTCGACACCACCGGCCAAAAACGGCCGTTTCTCTTAACAAGTTCGATTGGTATATCAAAAGCCTTGCTCAACACTTCGCCTGTAAGCACATCTTTCTTAGCGCCACGGGCAACCATCCGGCCTTTCCTTAAAACAAGCGCATGGGTAATTGCAGGTATTATCTCTTCGATATGATGCGAAATATATATCAATGTCGGACCGCCGGCGGCTTTACACATATTCTCTACCGTATCCAGCAATTCCTCCCTCGCTTTCAGGTCAAGACCGGCACATGGCTCATCCAGTACAAGTAATTCCGGTTCGGGTATCATTGCCCTTGCGATAATGGTTTTCTGTTTTTCACCATCCGAAAGTACCCCGAAACTGCGACCCGAAACCCCTGATAATCCAAAAAATGCCAGTAACTCTTGTGCACGGTCATAGTCTCCCGCAAAAGGCGTTTCATACAGGCCGATGCTGGCGAACCTGCCCGAAAGCACTATATCCATGACAGAATCGTGGTTATGAACCATATTCATTATCTCAGAGCTGCATTCACCTATGTGCCGGCGCAATTCCCGAAGGTCTGTGGAACCGAATCTTTTTCCCAGGACTTCCGCGGTCCCTTCCGATGGCCAGTGGTAACCATTAATAATACTTACCAGGCTTGTCTTTCCTGAGCCATTTGGCCCGATTATTGCCCAGTGCTGGCCACGGTCTATCTTCAGGGAAATATCATGAAGGATAATTGTGTTGTTTCGAATGAAAGAGATTCGATCCAGATTGACAATCGATTTTAGGGGCATTGTTTTTTATTGGTGTCCGGGAAAATAATTTTTTGTATTCAATCCATCACTTCTTTTCTCATAGCTTAGAATGAGACCAGTTGTTCGGTGAAATTGGCAAGAGCCAAATCTAAGGTAAAAACGCTATACCCAGTACATGAAGCAGCATTATAAGGATTGCACCAGGAATTCCCCCGAGTGCGCAAATCAATACCACTATAGCGTTATAAGCAATGTCTAATTTAAAAATGATGTTGCCCAAAGCAAGAAGAATGAGACCCATTATTGAATTTACAATCAGGTACTTTGCAGCCTTCAAAACAATATATACAGCAATCACAGCTATAATTGCCAATAATAAGATTGTTGTTTCGATTACCATCAATGTTAAGAGCAATCTTATATTTATTAAGTGTTTTGGTTCCTCTAATTTAACAGCATTTTTATATTATGCTCATTCCACTGTGTAGTCCGCGAAATCTGTATTTTAATTATAAATGATATTGATATTGTTCACTATAATTAAAAAATACACGATATTCAGAAAAATTACTATGAACATAATATTTAAGATGGATATAATTGCCACTGAGTTTCCCAGGCCGTTTCCATTCTGCAGCATAAATTCGGAGTTTTCCCAGATAATTTTTGTTATGAAACCTAATAACAGAACCGTTAAAATTTTTAAACCTGATGGTAATAGCATTCCAAATAAATTAAAAAGATATGCTGCTTTTTCGTTGGCTTCGTAGGCATTGACATATTTTATCCCGATATAGGTACTGATGATATCCAGAACATTCAGGAAAATAAGCAAGCAAACGCTATATTTGATGATTTTCCTCGAATGCAGTACTATCTCCCTGAACATTATTGGCCCCCCATTCAGCAATTTCCAGACTGCTAAAGTTTCCCCCTCAAGCAGCAATTCCAAATAATGATATGTTCCGGAAATATTTAAAGCTTTCCAAATTATTGTATATAGTTCATTATAATCATAATCCTTATGGCTTTAGCTTTTTTATGGAAATTTAAAATTTTTGAAGTTCCCTGACCACGGCGCCGAAATCGTCATAACATGAAAGAAGATACAATAAAAGAAAAATGGGGGTATGATAGAGCCAGCCGGCAACCATTATCGGGAAAAGGCCAAAAACAATACCGAGTATATTCCCGTACACCTTTTTGCTTCCAAGCTTTCCCCAGTCCGCAGCTATTCTTATATTGCCTTTTTCAAATAGAATCCTGTATTCAAGCTTATGATATTTTGCAAATAAAATGTGACCGAGTTCATGTATTCCCACCGCAATACTCAGGTAGATAAACGTCACCAGAAGATAATTCCCAAAACCGTACAGGGTACCGTATAATATATGGGATGTAGATATCATGCTTCCTTATCTAAATTCGGTATCCTGGCAGTATAAAGGTATTCAATTTTTCCTCAAATCGAAAACATATCTTTTAACCCTCGGAGCAACCTCGCCGCAGCCCCTGTAAAAGTCGATATGCCATCCACTTTCAAGAAGCAGCTTTTTAAAATGGGCAATCTCAAAATCCTTCTTGAATGTATAAAAGTGGATTATTCCTTCAGGTTTCAATATGGAATGAGCAAGATTGAGAAAATGGTCATGCCCGTAAGGAGCGGGCATCACTATCCTGTCAAAAGGTTCTTTGAAAATATGTTCTATCGAATTCGCATCTGCAAGGATAATATGGGCTTCAATATCATTAAGTTCGAGGTTCTTTTTCAAAAAGGCACATGCATTCGGGTTATTATCAAGTCCTGTTATTTTAACATTCTTTTTTTTCTTAATCGGTATCAAAAACGGCCCCACGCCTGCGAATAATACCAGGACAACCTCGCCGTCATTTACTTTCTGCGCTATCCTGTTTCTTTCGTAATACATTTTTCCTGAAAAATAAGTTTTTGCAAGTTCCACAAAAAAGACGCAGTTGTTCTCCCTGTGAATAGTGGTTGTACTGTTTCCAATCAGTAATTCAAACTCTCCCGCCCGCGCAGCGCCTTCAATTTTATGGAGTTTCCGAAGCACTTTTTTGATATCTTTCCTCTGGTGGACGAGCGCATCCGCTATAAGATATTTTTCGTTATCCAGAGACGAAGGAATATTGATAATCGCAATATCCCCGATGACTTCAAAACCTTTCGGGAGCAATGATAGTTTTTCCTTGGGGATTTTGTCTTTCAGGAGGTCATGAATTGACATAAGATATTAGCGTCAGTTTTTTAGCGCGCTTGCCAGCATTATAGCCCTCGTATAATGCCCGCCCACCCTTGACGTATCCACGAACACCTTTTCCATCAAAACGGGAGCGCCATGGCCGTACCCGCCGCCCAGGAACACAAGCGTCCTGAAAATAAGATTCCCCGAAATCCCATCCGGCGCAATGATAAAATTTGCCTCTTCGATTGCATCTTCTATCAGGATTGAATAATCCTTTGCGCTTATTCCCATCTGGCATACTATTTTTGTTACAATCTCAGCCTCGGCAAGCGTCCTGTCCACCTTCTCATCCCTGCCTTTATCTTCAAAACGCCCGCCTGAAAGAATCCCGACTTTCGCTTCTATTCCAAAACGTCTGAAATGCTCGACTCCTCGTTTTATTAACTCGACTTTATCTTCCACGGAATTTCCTTCATCAATACCCACGGGCGCAAGGAAAAAAGGTCTTCTGTCTGCCGTTTCCAGTAATGCGACCCTGTATAATTTTGTGAGTTTAAGTGCTTTTTTCAGTTCCGAAAGGGTTTTTGTCGCGCTGAGAGTTCCCCTGACGGCGCCGTCAATCTCCCCGGAAACCAGCAATTCAACCAGTTTTTTTGGCGGCTCGGTTGAGTGGATTATCTCAAGTTTGGTGCCAGCCGCCTTAATCTGTTTTTCATCCCCGACAAGAACAACATCTGCATATTCGCTGGCGGCTTCTGCGCTCTTAATCAGTTTTTCTGAGATTTTCCCTATCCCGAGTCCAATCCTTGCATGGTTCTTTCTTGCCTTTTTTTCTATATCAGAAAGGAGAGACATCTTCTGCCTTCTTTCAGGTCTTCTTGCCAAGTTCTTTTGAACGTTCGCATGCCGCAATTACTGCGTTCATCATTGCAACGCGGACGCCCCGTTCTTCCATTACCCGAAGACCCCTGATTGTTGTGCCGCCCGGTGATGTTACCATGTCTTTTAACTCACCAGTATGACTTCTGTCCTCAAGCACCATTTTGGCCGCGCCAAGAACGGTCTGGGCTGCAAGTAATTTTGCAGTGTTCCTGTCAAGACCTTCATGTACGCCGCCGTCTGCAAGCGCTTCAATTACCATGAAAATATAAGCCGGGCCGCTGCCAGATAATCCCGTGACTGCATCCATAAGATGCTCAGGCAGTATGACGCTTCGTCCTATGGCATTAAAAATCGTCTTCGCAATTTCAAGGTCGTCTTTCGATACCGCGCTTCCGGGGCTGATTGCCGATGCAGCCTCCCTGACGGTCGCGGCGATATTCGGCATTACCCTCACAACCTTCGTTCCCCGCGGCAGCTCATTTTCATAAGTCGCGATTGCTACGCCTGCTGCAATTGATATAACCAGCTGGTTTTTTATGGAGAATTTTATCTCTTTTAGAAGAGCCGGAATTGTTTGCGGCTTGACCGCAATTATGAGAACATCCGAATCTGTGACCGCAGAACAATTGTCCTTGCAGGTGCTTATTTTATACTGCTTTTCAAGCGACTCCAACTTTTCGGAATCCATGTCGCTTGCGTATATGTTTTCGGGAGGGACGAGTTGGGCATGAAGTATGCCTTTTATCAGGGCTTCGCCCATCTTCCCGGTGCCAATAAAACCGAGCTTTTTATTCTCGATGGTTGTCATTAAAACTCTATAAAGTGGTGCAAGCGATAAAAAGATTGTTATGAAATAGGATTAATCACCGCAAAGGCGCAGAGGGCGCAAAGAACGATAATTCAAGAAAATGAAATCTTCAGAGTTCTTACGAGTTCGTATAAGTTCGCTGTTTGAAGTTACAAAGCCGCTAACTTTAGTTCCTCAAGATACCTTCCCAGCGCCCGTTCTCCCATGAACCCATTTTTCCTGGCAAGCTTAAGAAGTGCAGAATAAATCCCGCTGCTGTACTGCGCTGCCTTCTTTTCTTTAAAGACAAGTTCATCAGGCAGGAGCTTCTTTGCAGCCAGGCGCAGTATGTATTTCCGTATCCCATTGTGTATTTTGAGTGCGGGCGCTATCCGGAGAGCAAGTTCCACAACCTCCCTGTCAAGATAAGGGACACGAAGCTCAACAGCATTTGCCATTGTAACGGCGTCATCCCGCTCAAGATTGTTTTCCGCAATATTGTCGAGGTCTTTCCGAAGCGCCAGTTCAAGTTCGGCAGGATTCATTGATTCATACCGTTTGTATCCCGCAAAAAGCTCATCTGCACCCTGGCCCGAAAGCATCACGCGAATCCCATCGTTATGGGCGTCTCCTGATGCGAAAAATAGAGGTAGGGCGATGCTTACCTTCAACGGGTCTTCCGACTCGACTGCTCTTATTACATCAGGAAGAGAAGACTCCACTTCATCAGGGGTAAGTTCATGCAGATGCAGTTTATCCGAAAGCCCGAGGAGCTTTGCCGCCCTTTTTGTCTGCATTATATCATGCGAGCCCTCCATGCCCACCGAATACAACTCTACGTCAGGACACAGCGCGGCAATGAGAGAACTGTCAAGACCGCCTGAGAATGCAAGCGCGGAGGGCGTGTAGCGCCGCTTTTCCACAGCGCGTTCCATCGCTTCATATAGCGCTTTTGAGGCTATGTTTTCATCTGTTATCGGCTCGCCCGTAGTAAAACCAGAGACTCTTTTTTCGGTTATTTTCCCGGCTCTGTAAGTAAGCATGTATCCGGGCTTGAGAGTATGAATTTCATTCATCCCGATAGCATACAGCGCCTTTTTCTCGGATGCAAAAGCAAAGCCTGCGCCAGTGCTGTAATAAAGCGGTTTTACGCCCGCAGGGTCGCGGGCAAGTTGGAGTTTTCCATCCTCAGCGTACGCAAAAGCATAATCGCCATCCAATTCTTGAATTGCTTTTTCAGTGCCTTTTGCGCCAATCAAGGCAAAAAGAGCCTCGCTGTCCGAGTCTGTAGTGATACTGAGGTTTTCTGCAATCTCCCTGAAATTGTAAATCTCCCCATTGTACGTGAGCGCGCCGCCATCCGTGAGAGGCTGCTGCGCATCACCTGTGATTTTGAGAAGGACATTGCCAAGCGTGATATCGCCGATGGAAAAAGTGCCAGAGCCATCGGGTCCCCTGTGCTTGATTGCTTCGAGCATCTTTTTGACGAGAGCTTCTGAGTTTTTTCCTGCCGCGCCTGCTATGCCGCACATGATGGCTCTTACCACTGAAATGGTTAAAAAGGGTTCTATTCACATATTATTTTTATTGCATTAGTACAGTAATCCCCAACCAGGCGGCAATACCTGCAAACGGTAATAGAAGCAGCCATGCCAACCATGTAACATGCCTGTGTATCGCCACAGAGGCCACGAGTTGAAACAGTGGCATGAGAAGTCCTATATGCCTTAATAGCGGTGTGGCGCTCAAATACCATGAGAAGGGGACAGCAAGTATGGCGCCAATTATCAACCATACAGGTTTGCTTCTTATATTTCCTGCGATTGAGATTGCTAATGAGGATATAATTCCAGGCCAGCCGATGAGCAGTATTAATAGTGTGGCGAGCATGTTAAATTCACTTCGTTAAGTATGAATTATGCCCTTATTAATGATTGGCTGGAATCTCCATGCTATGAACCAACCCTTAAATAACCCTCCCAACTAACAAACAACTATGAACCTCCACGAACTCACCCCCATCCTCGAATCCATCGCCCCTCCCGCCCTCGCCGAAGACTTCGACACCGGAAGAATCGAACTCGTTCTTGACCGCGCCGCTGACATCCGGAAAATCGCAGTGGCGCTTGACCCGACCGACCATGTGCTGAAAGAAGCGGCGCGCCTCGGCGCAAACCTGCTCATCACACATCACACGCTAATTTTCGACCCCGTGAACCGTATATCAAAAAGATTATCTGACACATTGAAAATCGCCATTGACAGCGATATTTCCATCTATACCATGCACACCAACTATGACAAAGCAGAAGGCGGCGTGAACGATGTACTTGCAGAAATTCTAGGCTTGCGCAACGTTGTTCCTCTTGCGCTGGGCAGGGTAGGCGAAATAAAGCCATGCAGCGCCCCGGAATTTGCCTCGTTCATAGTAAAAAAGCTGGACACGCATGTGCAATACACCGGAGACCGGGAAATAAGAAAGGTCATGGTCGTAGGCGGAAGCGGATTTCGCAGGGAATACTTAGACATCGCCCTTGAACACGGCGCAGATGCGCTTGTATCGGGTGAATTACGCCATGATGCGCTCCGTTATGCAGGTGAGCTTTGCCTGTTTGATGCGACACATTACGCCACAGAAGCGCCTGCCATGAAGAGATTGTGCGAAAGATTGCCAGTAGAGTCGGTTTTTATAGAGGATAAGCCTGCAGTTCGAGTGGAACCGTAAAAATTCACCGCAAAGTTCGCAAAGAAATCCACGTATGCCCATCGGGCATATGTGTGTGCGCCCTTCCGAGGCGCAACTCGGACTTTAGCGTTCTTCGCGGTTTATTCTATAATTTCTTGGTCATATACGGACCCTCACGCCCGTATCCGAACTTCCTGTAATAATCCCGTACCCCTACGCCGCTTGTCACCGCAATCCTGTCATATCCTGCAGCGCGTGCAGTCTCTTCAGCCTGCCCCAGAAGCTCTTCCCCGTACCCGCGATGCTGCCACTGCGCCTTACCCGCGCTCTCACCCGGCTGCACCATCGAGCCGTAAACATGCAGCTCGCGCACCAGCGCCGCGCCATGAAGTTCCCGCCTGTGGGGCGCGCATGGGAAGCGAAGTCTTAAGAACCCGACCAATACATCCTTTCCCGTATCCTCGAAAGAAATGAAATGCTCTTTTCCGCCGCACGCAGAATATTCTTCAACTGTCAGTTCGATGTTCTCAGGCTTTGCGCCTTCAAGCATCCTGTGCCCCACCTCGCGGCACCTGATGCAGTTGCACTTCCCTCCCATTTCCAGAAGCCTTTCCTTTGCCAGCTGCCTTATATTGCTCTTCCTTATCCCTGCAAGAACCTGGTACGCAGGGATGTCGCGCTGTATTCTCTGCAAACGAACCCACTTCGGCAGTATGGATTTGATTTTTGCGAGCAATTCGACTGCATCTAAAACCTCAAGCGGCGCATAATTCCCCAGTTCCCACATCCCGTGAAGCCGCGTTCCTTCCGTCACCAGTGTAGGGTATATCTTGAGATAATCAGGCATGAATCGCTCATCCTCAAATAACGTCCTGAACATGCGAAAATCCGATTCCGCGGAAGCCCCGGGAAGCCCGGGCATCATATGGAACCCGACCTTCATTCCGCTGTCGCGAAGCCTCTTATTGGCTTCTGCGCTTTCAGCGACGGTATGACCACGTTGTATGCCTGCAAGTATGAAATCGTATGTGCTCTGGACTCCTATCTCCACCTTTGTCGCGCCAAGCTCAAGAATGGTATCAATATGCTCTTTTTTAGTCCAGTCGGGTCTTGTTTCGATTGTTATCCCCACATTCCTGATTCCGGCGCTCTCGTTTGCGGATTGGACTTCTTCGATTGAAACATAATCCCTGCCTTTTCGCCATTCTGTGCCGTAAAAATCATTCATCGCCTCGATGCAGCGTTTCACGAACCATTCCTGGTAGCAAAGTGTACGGGATGTATATGTTCCTCCCATGACGATAAGTTCCGCTTTCCCAACCGGGTGACCTATCTGCGAAAGCTGTTTTAACCTGGATGAGACCTGCAAATATGGGTCAAAATTATTCTCAAATGCCCGCTTTGCAGCGGGTTCTGCTCCCATATAGCTTTGCGGCGAATGGAATTTCGATTCAATGCCGCCTGGGCACGGAACGCACAGCCCGTGAGGGCACGGGGCAGGGGAGGTCATTGCTGCTATCACAGCCACGCCCGATATCGTCCTGACCGGTTTTAACTGGAGGAGTTCAAGAACGCGTTCTTTTTCATCTTCGTCCCTTGCAGCGGCAAGTATCTGGGAATTGCCCAAAAGGGATGAAAGTTTGTAGCGGATGCTGGCTGCTTTTTTAGCTGCATTCACTCCTTTTTCATCAGTTATTTCTTTTCGCAGGAGTTGTTCGATAATCTCTCTTGCTGCTGATTCGATGGCTGTCATTAAGGAATTAAGACAACGTGCACCGCAATAAACGTTACATCAAATCTTCTTCACAAGGTCAAACAGCGCCGCCTTCGGGTCTTTCGCTTTGATAACCCCTGAAGCAAGAAGCACCCCTTCTGTTCCGAGTTCAATCGCCGCCGCAACATCATCGCCAGTGGAAATGCCGGCGCCGCAAAGCACTTTAACCCTGGGATTTATTTTTTTCACGGCGCTCACCGACCCGCTCACGATTTCAGGGTTGGCTTTTGAAACAGGATTGCCCGAGCCTATCAATTCAGGCGGTTCTATGGCAACAAAATCAGGGGAAAGTGCCGCTGCAGCCGAGGTTACTGCGATATTATTAGTACAGACTATCGTCGTCAATCCGGCTTTTTTAGCCGACTGGAGCGCTGCGTCTATTTCAGATAAAAGCAACCTTCTTTCAGAATGGTTAATGAGTGTTCCCTTCGCCCCGGCAGACCTGACGCAATCGGCTGTAATATGCCCCGTGTAACTTCCCGCGCCGACGGCATCGATATGCTGGGCGAACACCGGTATTTTGACAGCATTAGCAACCCTGTAAATATCAGGTATCTGAGGGCAAGCGATAATATCCACTTCGGAATCGACACTCACCTCCTCGCAGAATTTTGCCATCCTGACCGCTTTCTCGCCCATGCTCTCTGCATAGGTTTTAAAATTTAACACTATCAGCGGTTTATTTTCCATGATAGAAAATCAGGCCGTATAAACTTCTTCGTGAGGATGTACCACTATGCCGTTCGTGGTTATTTCATACGGATGGATGTTCTTGCTGTGGTCTGACCCTCTCATCTTGAATATCTCTATACTGCGTACCCTTACGCTGTCCGTGCGCTTATAGTACATCAAAATAGTTCCTTCGGTGACGAAAGTCTCCACCCCGAACCTGCTCGGCATGTTCTCATCGACTATTTCGCATGTCATGATTGAAGTCAATCCGAGGATTTCAAGAGTAGTACTTAATTTCAGAAGCTCAACCCTTATCTTTGCAGGGTCCTGGAGGTAAAAACCGATAGATGTAGTCCCGTCAACCACCGCCCTTTTTGCATCGATCTCATCCTGTATAGCGATTATCTGGTCCATCATCGAACGCATATCGAACGGCCTGACATCGACATATTTTTCATGCGAGGGTATGCCGATTTTTGTAGAACATGCGTCCACTATCGCTAATTTACCTTCTTCCTCCAGAGCTTCAAAATCCCACCCGAACATTTTTACGTTTTCCCTTATTTGTTCGGGACGCTCTTCCGTCGCTATAATAATGCCATTTTCCCCGTACTTTGTAATCCCATTATAAATATACTGAAGCCCGAAAATGGTTTTTCCCGCTCCTGCCGGCCCGGACACAAGATATGTCCGGTTTCTTAGCAGTCCTCCGCCACACAATTCGTCAAACCCCGCGATTCCAGTAGGAACCCGCTTTGAGTCTGTTTTTTCCGTCTTAATCTGCTTTTTTTCGGCCATTGGTATTCAACCTGAATAATAATAACCTTTTACCGTATAAATACTTATTTATTTTCATCATCTTTCTGATTATCATAAGGTTACAAATGATTACAAAAAATATATGTCTCTGTAATACATTTTCGATGCGGTGGAATAATGGTACTTCCCGACAAATTCAGGTGTGTAATAACAAACTGGGACTATATTTATGACCTTTGCAGGCATGTCGCAAATGAAATTAAGAAATCCGGATATAAGCCAGATACGATAATCGCGCTGGCCCGGGGGGGCTGGTTTGCAGGCAGGGTGCTGTGTGATTTCCTGGGTCTTAACGACCTGACAAGCCTCAAGATCGAACATTACGTAGGTGCTGCAAACGCAGGCAGCGGGCCCGCTATCAGATACCCCCTGGCAGACAATGATACCGGTAAAAGTATCGCCCATGCGAAAGAATATGTTCTCAAGCAGAAACCGAAAGAGGTAAGGACCGCAGTCCTCCAGTATCTATACACTTCTGAAATCAAGCCTGATTATTGCGGCGAGGTTGTACAGGAATGGGGCTGGATCGTATATCCATGGAATTTCATCGAGGATCTGATCGATATCATATCGCGCCTTATGGCAAAGGAAAAACTTAATGAATGGGATATTGAAAAAATCAGGTCTGGACTTTTAAAATACCATAATCTCGATCCTATCAACTTTGAAATAGCACAGCCGGACAGGATGGAAGAGATACTCGATGAGATGACAAGAAGAGGGATGCTGAGAACAAAATCCGTTTCAGGCAAAAAAACCTGGGAATATACCGGGGCGTGAAATTATGCATGCGGATATTGCAATAATCGGGGGCAGCGGCGTTTATGATACCTCGATGCTGGATAACGTAAAGGAAGTTGAAATCGATACGCCTTTTGGAAAACCGTCTGACGCTATCACCATCGGGTCATTCGGAGAAACTAATGTTGCATTTCTTCCCAGGCACGGCAAAGGGCACAGGATATCCCCGAGCAAATTGAATTCCCGCGCCAATATCCTGGCTCTCAAGAAACTCGGAGTCAAAAGGATAATTTCAGCCTCAGCCGTCGGTAGCCTGAAGCTTGAACTCAAGCCCCTTGATATCGTGATTCCTGACCAGATTTTTGACAGGACAAAGACGCGCGAGAGCACATTCTTTGATGAAGGTCTCGTTGTTCACATCGGTTTTGCAGACCCTTTCTGCCCTGAGGTGTCATCATTGCTTGCCGATATCACAACTGAACTTGGATATTCAGTCCAGAAAAAAGGAACATATGTCTGCATGGAAGGACCGCAGTTTTCCACGCGAGCTGAATCAAGGGTTTATCAAAGTCTCGGTTTTGATATTATCGGGATGACCGCGCTTCCGGAAGCAAAACTTGCGCGTGAAGCCGAGATATGTTACAGCATGATTGCGACAGTGACGGATTATGATGTCTGGCATGAAGAGGATGTCACTATCGAAACCGTCATCGCGAATGCCGTGAAGAACGAGGAATCGGTCCGGAATATCATAAAAGAGGCTATCCCGAGGATATCACTTGAGAGAAAATGTATCTGCGCCAATGCATTATCAGGGGCAATAATCACAGCGCCCGATAAGATTCCTGTGGATACAAGGAGAAAATTGAATGATCTTGTAGGGAAATATCTATAATTTTACCTCAAAAACATTATATGGCTTCAGGTAGATGAATGAATGTGGTTAATGAGGATTTGGGCAAGGCAATTTTTTTCACTGATTCGCGTGATATAACGATGGTGGAGTTGGGGCGGGATGATGTAACTGTATCATTGACCCCCGGCAAAATCATATTATGGTTTGGCAGGCAGGTAAGCGAATCATTGATTCGCGACGTCATTTTCGGGATTTCCGGGATGGATTCTTCTGTAAATCATGAACAGGAGGTAATATGTGATTTCAGTACCATCCCGGAGTATGAGAATATGGGATATGTATTGACATCATATGCAAGAACCAAAGGCGGGTACAAGGCGATTTTCAATGTGCCGTTTTCGAAGAAAGTTGCGCTTGCGCATTTCGTAAAATCCATCGTCAACCAGCTTAAGGAAAAGGATGTGAGAAAAACACTTTTCTGGGATGGAAGCCTTGACAGGATAATTTTAATATTCAACGAGTTGAAGAAACTTGACGGCTGGGAACTAAAGCGGATTGAATATAAAGAAGAAGAAAAGGGTGTTTAAATGGTAAATAAAGAATGCAAAGCTACAATCGCCTCGATGAACCTTATTGCGAAACACATTAAAAAAGTTTCTTCAAAACTCGACACTGGTTCGGTAAAAAGACTGGTCGATGAAATAATGGGCTCGCAGCGAATATTCCTGATGGGGGCGGGAAGGTCGGGTCTTGCTGCAAAGGCTTTTGCGATGCGGCTTATGCATATGGGATTTAATGTTTTCGTGGTTGGAGAGACAACAACTCCCGCAGTACAGCCCGATGACCTTGTTATCACGGTTTCCGGCTCGGGTGAGACGCCTTCCATTGCAAACCTTGGCGGTATCGCTAAAAAAATAGGTTCGAAACTGGCGGTCATAACCTCAAATAAGGATTCTACCCTCGGGAAGATTTCAGATATCGTTGTGATAGTCCCGGGGAGACCTAAAGAAGATGTCATTTACGAGGATTACCATGAACGGCGGATGGTGGGGTATCCGGAGCTTGCGCCTCTTGGGACTATTTTTGAAATAACCGCACTTGTTTTTCTTGATGCAGTCGTATCTGAGTTGATGGTCAGGACAGGGGCAAGCGAAGCGGAATTGAAGAAAAGGCATACGGTTTTTGAGTGATGCCTATGTTTTCGCAACGCGTAAAGAGTATTGACATCTCCGGTATCAGGAAGATGTTTGAAGGCGCGGGTCCGAACGCCATCAATCTCGGGCTGGGCCAGCCGGATTTCGACACACCGGAGCATATTAAAAAAGCGGCAGTTGATGCAATAAATCAAGGTTTCACAGGCTATACCGCGAATCTCGGGATTCCCGAGCTTCGGGAAGCCCTGTGCAGGAAATTTGAGCGTGAGAACCATTTTAGTGTAAAACCTGATGAAATTATTGTCACATCAGGCGCCTCTGAAGCGCTTCACCTGGCGCTGCAATCGCTGGTGGATAACGGCGATGAGGTCCTGGTACCTGACCCGGGTTTTGTATCCTACGCGCCATTAACAAAGATTGCAGGGGGAAAGGTGGTGGGCATACCTCTTGGCGAAGAGCTGACTTTGACGCCGGAAGCCGTGAATGAATCCATTACTCCTAAAACCCGTGTATTAATTATTAATTCGCCTTCGAATCCAACCGGAACTGTGCAGACTGGGGAGGAGATTAAAGCGCTGGCAGAGATAGCAGAGGACAATGACATTACGATAATCTCAGACGAAGTGTATGAGCATTTCATCTACGAGGGCGAGCATGTAAGCCCGGCGCAGTTCACTGACAATGTTATTACCATCAACGCAGTCTCAAAGACATACGCCATGACCGGCTGGCGCATCGGTTATGCAGCCGCGCGGAAGGAATACATCGAGCAAATGCTGAAGGTGCACCAGTACATACAGGCATGCGCAAACTCAATAGCGCAGAAGGCGGCGCTGGCTGCTATCGAGGGGCCGCAGGAGTGCGTGAGCGAGATGCGCGAGAGTTTCAGGGCAAGAAGGGATATCCTGCTTGAAGGTTTTGCTTCAATGGGTATTAAATGCGTGAAGCCGCAGGGGGCTTTCTATGCATTCCCTGAGGTTGCGGATGAGGATGCGCCGCAGAAGTTGCTGGAAAAAGGCGTGATTGTTACTCCGGGCTCGGCTTTCGGGGAGAACGGGAAGGGGCATATCAGGATTTCGTATGCAGTTTCGGAGGGGAATTTGAGGAAGGCGATTGGGGTGATGGAGAGGGTGCTTGGATGAATATGAGCTTTGTCCGAATAGTGTCCTAAAAAGCTGACTTTTCGGACAAAATGATTACTTTTCGGTCAGAATGGCACATGATAAAGGGTAAATTCAAAGATTCTGTAAAGATCAGACAAGAACAGCACAAGTTAATGAAGTATTAGTTAAAATCCTGTGCCCTAATATCTTCACTGCCTGTTCTAAGTTCAACAAAATTCCGTTTGTTATCTAAAACCAGCCTTAGACCGTGTCTGGTCAAAAAATCAACACCCAATATCGAAGGTAATTTATAGCCATGGTCTTGTTTTATGACTAATAGTTTATCGTCCTGTTCATTCATTAACTCATACCAACTATGCTCTGTTAAAAATTTCGCATTATAATTGTCTATCATCCCTAAATCACAATTGGGAATCGCACCACCAATACTAGATATATATTGAGGCGCTGATGGTCTTGGTAACTTACCCACTATAAGCCCGAATGAAACTGCATCATTTGGTGAAAGAAAGCTATAAGCTGATCCAGTATCGATAAGAAAATTAACGGGTCTGCCTTGACAACCTTCAACTTTTATCCATGTAGAAACGAATGGTCTGCTAGGGAAACCTCGCAAGACACATCTAATTATTGCCATTCGCTTGCCGCCAATAGTGGTTATACAACAAGAACTTCGTTCTCTTCCGGTATGTAGCTTACGTACAACTGCTTTTCAGATATGTATGGCAAAATCTTATTCCAGAGGTTATTATATTCAATATCATATCCGACAACTTTTTGGTCGCATATGGCAACATAGTTACCTTGGAATTTATTCTTGATTGTAGCTGCCTTTTCTACATTCTTCACGAATGCATTTAACTGGTTTGCCTCTTCGTCCAACTCTGGATTCGTTTTTTTTCCCTTGACCATATATTCACCTTCTATTTTACTACCTAAGGTTTGTAAACAATATTACAGAGAGTAATGTGTGACATTTTCTCACACATCAAACTTGATATTTTTAGAGTATTTAAGTCTTTCGACATTTCTTTTTGACATTATTTATTAATACCTTTCAATTATATAATGTTTACTATGCTCATTACAATTATCCTTAATAGTTCTTTATATTTTAATGATATTGCTTTTTTAACCCCTAGTAATAATTGTTATGCATTTCTTTATTATTAAACCTTCCCACGGTTTATCTCCTCATTTTCTTACAAATGTTTCATCATCATTAATTTTCCGATCACTATAATTATAAATGGTTAACCACTTTAAATGGTTATAACTAGAGTAAGCATGTGCTTAAAGCAATCGAACATCTAAAATCCGTTACATTTTTTAATCCTGCACCTAAAGTCGCTCAAAAACGGTACTTTAGGTGCAAAGCTGGTTTCGTTATTTCATTTTTGGATATTCTACAGGATCATCTTTTTATAATCAACGATACTGTTAGGCGGGGCAGAGAGCGTTGGGAGTAACAGCGATTCACGTGGGAGAGTGCCTGTTCATTGCAATCTCTATTTCTTTCCCTGTTAAAAAGTCGCTTGCAAATCAAATCTTGAGAACCCTATTTTCTATAACCCCAACTATCTCCTTAATATCCCTTATCACCACATCCGCCTCCTCGCACAGAAGCTTCGGGCACTTCCCAGTCTGCTGTATCGAAAGCACCCCCAAATCCGCTGCGCGCATCGCAAGCAAGTCATTAATCCCATCGCCCACCATAATCACCTTATCGTATTGCTGCTTCAATCTCTTCACAATCTCTTCTTTTTTCCTTGGCGTGGCTATCTCAAACACCCGGTCTAAGGGCAGATTCACATTATTCGCAAGTGCTCCCAGGTTACGCATGCTGTCGCCCGAAGCTATGTACGTATCTATATGCCGTTCATTGAGGGCATTTATTACAAAAGGGGTGTTGGAATACACTTTCCCGCCTGTGCAGATGACGTACGGAATGTTTTTTCCGTCCACATCAATAATCAACCCGACACCCATATAAAAAATATCCTTGCACCGTTTTTTGACTGCTGCCATAACGTCCTGTAAATCAGACATTGCAGCTCTTGTATCGCTTTCAACCACGGATACAGCAATGGCTTTATTTATCTGGGATCTCGAACATCCCACTTCTATATCGATTTTGTATTTCCTGATAAAATCCGAGACGAGCATGTCAGGCGGGCAGTTAACCAGTTTATTAGAATCCACCTGCATTACAAGAAGAGCGCAATATGGTTTTTTTCCGACAAGCTCGGTTGATACTACTTCATCCAGATATTCGCCTGTATGTATGTTCTTTGCCACGCGATACATGCGAAGCAGTGTTCCTGCGCTGTCAAACACCACGGCAATTTTCATAGCATACAAACGGCTTTTATGGGTATTTAGATTTTCCCAAGATGCTGCTACTTCGTGCCCCTGTAGTGAGCTTCATTTGCTATAATCACGTTCTTAAATAATCATAGCCGTGAATAAAAAGCCTCGGGGCCTGGACAGGATTAACAGGATGAACAGGATTTATCCGGTCAATCCTGTTATCCCGTCTAAAAACGAGACGTCAGGATTTGAAATTATGGAAATTTACGAACCCTGCTATAACATAAGCAAGTTTTATTACCCTGCGCATCAAATTTATAATTATGCGAGCGGTGTGGTCAGGTAGCATCAGTTTCGTACTGATAAACATCCCGGTAAAATTGTTTGCAGCGACCGAGGACAGGAAAGTGCATTTCCGGAATTTATGCGGGACCTGCAATACTCCTATAAACCTGAAGCGCTGGTGCCCTGTGTGCGGAAAAGAGGTTCCTTACGATAATATGAACAAGGGTTTTCCTATCGAGAAGGACAGGTTTGTGGTGTTCACCCGGAAAGAACTGGATGTGCTTGAACCTGAGAATTCCGGGATTATCACAGTGGATAAATTCGTTGACACGGCTGAAATCATCCCTATCGCCTTTGATTCCTTTTATTTCATAGCGCCTGAAAAAGGGGCGGAAAAGGCTTATGCGCTGATTCAAAAAGTTTTGACCCTGCACAACAAGGCTATGGCTGCAAGAATGGTGATGCACGGCAAGGAACATGTGTGCGTCATTGCAGGTTACCAGAAAGGACTTATGCTCACCACGCTTCACTATTCGCAGGAAATACACGAAATCAATGAGGTACTGGATGAACTTCCGGCTCCGACTGATGATGAGGTCAAGCTTGCCTCGGCTCTTGTCGAAAAGCTCTCCGGGAAATTTGAGCTTGAAGAGTACGAGGATAACTACCGCAGCATGGTTGAAAAAATGGTAATGCAGAAAGAGAAGGGTGAGGAAATTATAGTGGAAGCCAAAGCAAAGCCCGCTGCGCCAAGGGATTTGATGCAGGAGCTGCGGAGGAGTATTGAGGTTATTTCCCAATAATCCATAGCTAACTTTGGCATGAAAGATTTATGAAGGATTGAGATAGTTTTTTAGCAGATAAAATGAAATACCTGACCGCCAAGAAGCTGAACGCAAGTGATGATAAGAGGATTTGCCCCTTAATCGCTATCAAAGCCGTTTCGTCATTATCGCCATCACTCCCGGCTTTGCACCACTCACAGGCCCCGGTTGAAACCCAAACATCGGCATATCGCCGCCTCCCAAAAACTCCTTTTCCCACCGCTCGGTAATTTCCTTGAATATCCTCTTATAGGCAGTACAGTGGGGATCGACGCCCTTTATTTCACAATCCGTAGGCGCCATGGCGTTGTAGGGACAGCCGCCCCGGCAGAATTTGATATATTTACATTCCCCACAATTCTTGTCCACATATTCCTTGAACTGGAACATGAGTTTCCATGCGTGAGAATTGGCAAGGTCTTCCCTGCCCGGATGGTCATGAACATTGCCCATCACATATTTTGGCAAGCC
>JAPZAN010000006.1 GCA_027460605.1 Candidatus Methanoperedens sp. | reverse complement strand
ATATGATAAACTTCATATATATTAAGACCATAAACCCATTGTAACTTGTATAAAATCTGAACAATTGAAATTGCCCAATTTAAGCAATGTTGTCAAAACTACAATAATCTTCATATACCACAAAGAATAAATTATAGTAGAGGTTAATATGATTACAATCATGATAATGATGGAAGTATAATTAAATTGTTGGTAATACAGGTTGAAAATAACAGGGTAAACCATGACAACAACAGAAATGCTTGAGAAAATCTTAAAAGATATAAATAATATCGGGGGTGTGGAAGCATCAGCAGTAGCAAGCAGGGACGGGTTACTTATAAGTTCAACAATATCGAAAAAGCAGCACGCTGAGACATTTGTAGCTATGTCGGCGACGATGATAGGCGCGGCGGACCAAAAGCATTACTGTTGGTCATGACGAAACCGGATGCAGGTCTTGGATTGGTCCTTATCGAGATGGCAAAGGCATCAGAACAGATAAAGCTGGTTCTGGGCTGATACCATGAGGGGGTTATAATATGAAACAGGTAACATCAGGATTAAACGGTCTTGATAAAATAATTGAAGGGGGATTCCTGCGACCGTCTGTTATTTTGATAGCAGGCACAGCCGGGACCGGCAAAACCACTTTCGTAATGCAATCTTTGTTCAATGCTGCAAAAAATGAAGAGGTTTGCATGTACATCACAGCACTCTCCGAGCCCATAGCAATGATCAATAATTTCATGTCCAAATTTTCTTTTTATAATATCTCACTGCTCGGTAAAGGCAATGTCAAATATGTGCCCATCGACATTGATATCATCCATAAAGGTTCGGATGCCATTATTAAGGAAATAGAGAGGAACATTGAATCGATTAAACCGGACAGGATTGCGATCGACCCGGTGAATGTATTCGCTTATGGATTGGATGGAGACGCACAGCGCCAGTTCTATTATGATTTTTTTGCAAGCATGAAAGGGTGGAATTCCCTTGTTTTACTGACGGGTGAGTTTACCGAGAAGGAACTCATTAAAAGCGCTCTAAGCTATCTGGTTGACGGTATTATCTATCTCAGTAATGAACCTTTTTACGAGAATAATATTCGCTATCTTAATATTATCAAAATGAGAGGACAGGAATTCCAGGGTGGCATGCATTCATGTGGTATAACAAAAGATGGATTTATGGTATTCCCAAGATTACATAAGCCAGCGAGGACGTCTATACTAAAAGAACGGGTATCCACCGGAATAAAAGGATTGGATAAGATGACCGGCGGTGGCTATAACCGCGGGTCTGCCGTATTGATTTCAGGAAGCAGCGGAACAGGCAAAACGGTAATCGGGACACAATTCATTGTGGATGGCTTATTGAAAAAAGAACCCGGTGTGATAATCTCCTTTGAAGAGGAACCCCTGCAAATACGTGAAAATTCAAAAATGTTTGGTTGGAATCTGGATGAATATGAAAATAAAAAAATGCTTAAAATAATTTCAGCATTCGAATTTGATATTCATAACCTGGCAGGACTGGTGGAAGAAACCATCCGGGAAGTAAAAGCCAAACGCCTGCTGTTCGATGGGGTGGCAAAACTCCAACACATGCTGCCGCAGTATATGCCGATAGCTAACTATATGGAGAACATAGTCAATTTTTTAAAAAATCAAAACATTACTGCAATTTATACAAACGAGACTTCGAATCTTACAGGAGGGTGTTGAGGTAACACAGCAGTTTATGGAATATTCAGGAATTTTATCCGGCAGTCCAGTAAAGACACCTGTAGAAGCTTTCGTTGAAGCTTTTAAAAAATAACTTCTATCTATGATAGATATACAAGGCATTATTGATATATATTCATGGGCTGCAGCAAGTTTCATTATGATTTTCATAACTGCAATAGCCATGTTTTATCAAAAGAAATTCAACGTAAAAACATATTATTATTTCTATATAGTTCCGATACTTGTTCTTCTTGCAGCATCGACTGAATTGTTTGCTACTAACAGGCTTTTACACGAGTCGATAGAATTGTCTGGCGCACTCAGCTCTTTTCTTGTAAGTTTTTACCTGTATAGAAAAATGGTAGGTATAAAATGAGCGTATTTTTTGATTTGTTAAGATTAGGTAGTTCTTTTGAGATTATTATGTTTACTTTGGTACTTTATTTTTTAAGTATTCTCAGTAAACGATTGGGTGAAGTAATGGGGATTAAAAAATACTATTATCTATATCATATAGGCATGTTCTTCATGTTACTGGGTTCTATCATAATGGCATTATCTTTTGAAACTTTTCAAAAAACCCATTTAGTTGGGAATATTTTTTTTGCAACAGGGATTACTTTCGGTTTAATCGCTACAATAAAATACTGGGGATGGTTAATCAAGGAACTTATTAAGAAGTCCAATTCATGAAAAAGATATATTTTATTTTTTTTATTTTGATTATTCTTACTTTAGTATTACCGGGTTGTATTGAAAAACCAGCGAAAGTCAACCTGAGCATAGTTCAAGAACCCAATTCCAGGGAAAATGACACGTCTCTAAAAGTTGCTTTTGCTTCGGGCGTTTCCCCTAAAGAATCCTATGTTTACTATGAAGAATTGACCGGATATGTTTCCAGAAAATTGGGCGGGCCTATAAAAATCGTACAGAGGCGCAGCTCCAAGGAAGTAAACGACTTAATAAAGAATAAGCAGATAGATTTTTCTTTCGTAGACAGCGGGGCATATATCGCTGGCAATGAAGAATTCGGGATGAAACTCCTTGTGGCTCCCAAAATAAATGGAAGAACGACATATAACTCATATATCATTGTTCCAAAAAACAGTACATATAATAACATCACGGATTTGCGGGGCAAAAAATTTGCTTTCTCAGACCTGTTATCAAATTCAGGCAAACTTTACCCTACGTATAGACTTTCCCTCATCAATGAAACCCCTGATTCTTTTTTTGGATTTGATGAAAAAGGCAGGAGTAATTATTTTTACACCTACAGCCAGGATTATTCCATCATCGCAGTAGCCGGGGAATTGGCAGACGGCGCAGCGGTGAGCAGCCTTGTATATGAATATATGAAAAATACTAAACCTGACATTGTATCAAACACAAGGGTAATAGAAATTTCGCCGCCTTTTGGAATCCCACCTGTGGTAGTTTCAAAGAATATCGACCCGTTCCTGGAAGAAAGGCTTAAAGATATTTTCTTGAAAATGGATAAGGATGAAGAAGGTAAAATGATTCTCTCCAAAATCATGATCGATAAATTTGTGAATATAAATGATAATGCCTATGATTCCATAAGAGAAATGAGGAAAAAAGTCTAATGGCAACCTTACGCTCCAGGATTATTATTTCGACAATGTTTATAATATTCCTGATTATAACAGGGTCTTATCTGGTTATCCAGGATATCCAGAGAGGCATAATTGAAGTTTCGCCGCCTTTTGGAATCCCACCCGTTGTAGTTTCAAAGGATATCGACCCGTTCCTGGAAGAAAGGCTAAAAGATATTTTCCTGAAAATGGATAAGGATGAAGAAGGTAAAATAATTCTCTCCAAAATCATGATCGATAAATTTGTGAATATAAACGATAATGCCTATGATTCCATAAGAGAAATGAGGAAAAAAGTCCAATGACAACCCTACGCTCCAGGATTATTATTTCGACAATGTTTATAATATTCTTGATTATAACAGGGTCTTATCTGGTTATCCAGGATATCCAGACAGGCATAATCGAAGGCGACTTCCGTGATAAGGGATTTCTGCTCGCCAAAGACCTGGCGCAGGATGTCACAAATCCATTGCTTTTAAATGACCTGGTAGGTATCAGGGATACTTTTGACAATGTGAAGAAAAACTATCCAGATGTTGAATATATTTATCTTACCGATTCCGAGGGTATAGTGCTGGTGCATACTTTTGATAAAGGATTCCCAAAAGCGCTTCAAAATATGACCAAACCCTCTAATACCCTGAAAGAATCTGTATTTGATACGGAAACTGGAATCATACATGAATTTAATGCCCCTGTTTTTAAAAATATTGGCTATATTCATGTGGGTTTAACTGAAAATGGGGTACGGGCGCAGATATTTGAAGCTTCAAGAAGGCTTCTTCTGTTAGCGGTGTCTGCACTGGTTATCGGAGGTATTTTTTCATACATGACCGGGAAAAGACTGACAGAACCGATATCAAAACTTACTGAAGGAGCAAACAGGATAAATAAGGGTGTACTTGACCAGAAAATAGATATAAGCACAGGCGATGAGCTTGGCGAGCTTGCCCGGACATTTAATGACATGGCTTTGAACCTTAACCAGAAAATCAAGGATATCATAGCTTCAAAAGAACAAACCGAGGCTGCTGAGAATTATCTTGAAACATTGTTTGACAATATTGATGACGGGATATTCGTTGTCAATAGCGACCATGAAATTGTAAAGGTAAATAAATCATTCCTGAAGTTATTGGGTCTGAACGAAGAACGTGTCATAGGAAAAACGTGTCATGAAATGGTCTTCGGGGATAAAGCGCAATACATGACAGAAGAATGTCCTGTCAAAAAATTGCTTCAAACAAAGAAACCGTTGAGATTCATGCATGAGGCAAGTATCAAAGGGACAAAAAAAATTTTCGAAATAAATGCATCGCCGTTTCTTGATAAGAAAGACATCACAAACATAATTTTAGTATTAAGGGATGTAACACAGCAAAAAGTGCTTGAAGAAGAAAATATTGCTTTTAATAAAAACATCAAGTACTTGAAGGAATTTAACGAAGAAATTCTGAATAATGTCAATCTGGCAATCCATGTCGTTGATAAAGACATGAATATCCTCACTGTTAATGATGAACTGATAAGACTCGGCAAAGGCAGGATCAAAAAAGAGCTGGTAATAAACAAAAATCTTTATGAAGTTTTCCCCTTCCTGAAAGAAAAGCATGTCGATATGGAATATGAACATGTTATCAAAACGGGAGAGATTTTACTGAGCGAGGAGAAAACGCAACATTATGACGAAGTAATTTACACGAACACCAGCAAAATACCAATCAAGGATAAAAATGGCAATGTCGAAAAAATCATAACCGTCATCACTGATGTATCAGGGCACAAAAAACTTGAAGAAGAATTAAAAGATTCGTATGAGGAACTCAAACTCACATATTCAAAACTGCAGGAACTTTTCAGGATGAAAGACAATTTCCTTTCTAATATATCACATGAACTCAGGACGCCGCTTACATCCGTTATCGGATACACCGAATTGATGCTCGAAGGGAATCTGGCCGAAGAACAGCGGCACAAGGCTGAGATAATCCTAAGAAATTCAAAACGGTTGTCAAAGTTAATCGGGGCGCTGCTCGATACTCCTCTTATCGAATCCGGGACC
>JAPZAN010000005.1 GCA_027460605.1 Candidatus Methanoperedens sp. | reverse complement strand
ATTAACAACTGATGGGAAATTGCATGACAAACTGAATAAGAAGAGGAATGTAAAGCTGATTTGAATAAGAAATATCGTTAGAAGAAGTGAAAAACTATCCCCCCACCTTCTTCTTCAACTCCGCCAGCGCATTCAGCGCCTCTAAGGGCGTCATCGCATCCACATTGAGCTTTTTAAGTTCCTCAACAACTGGAGATTCCTTTTTCTCTTCAGAATCAAAAAGCATAAGCTGTGTATATTTCGCGCTGTCCTTTCCCCTGCTCCCGATAGCGCTCCCGTTCTCCACCTCTTTTAAAATCTCCTTAGCCCTCTGCGTCACCTTCAGGGGCACGCCAGCAAGCCTTGCCACATGGATGCCGTAGCTCTTATCGGTCGCCCCGGGGATTATCTTGCGGAGGAACACGAGGTCGTTGCCTTCTTCTTTGACAGCGACATGATAATTCTTCACGCGCCGCAGGCTTCCGGTTAAAGCTGTAAGCTGGTGGTAATGCGTGGCAAAAAGCGACCGGACACCAACGCGGTCTTTGTTATGGATAAATTCAACAACGGCTTTAGCGATGCTGTAACCGTCGTAGGTGCTTGTGCCCCTGCCGATTTCATCAAGGAGAACGAGGCTTTTCGGGGTTGCATTATTCAGGATGTTCGCCAGTTCCACCATCTCTATCATGAAAGTGCTCTGCCCGCTCGCAAGGTCGTCAAATGCCCCGACTCGCGTGAATATCCTGTCCACAAGCCCGACGGATGCGTATGATGCAGGCACGAAACAACCAATCTGCGCCATTATCACTATCAGTGCGGTCTGCCTCATGTATGTCGATTTTCCTGCCATGTTGGGACCGGTCAGGAGCAGGAACTGGTTCTCCTGGCAGTCCATGTGGGTATCGTTGGGGACAAACCCGCCCGGAACCGCATACTCCACAACAGGATGCCTCCCGTCACGGATAAGGATATTGCAGCTTTCGTTTACCTCCGGGCGTACATACTTATTGTTAACAGCCATCTCGGCAAGGTTTACTATCACGTCCAGTTCAGCTATCGCCTGCGCTGTAGCCTGCAGCTCCTTTGACCGTCCTGCAAGGAGTGAGTTTATCCCTGTGAACAATTCAAACTCAAGAGCAACCCGTTTTTCATCAGCAGAAAGTATCATCACTTCCTTTTCCTTAAGTTCAGGCGTATAGAAGCGTTCCCCGTTCGCGGTGGTCTGCTTTCGTATATAATCAGCGGGCACCTGCGAAAGATTTGTTTTCGTTACCTCGATGTAATACCCGAACACGGAATTGTACCCGATTTTCAGGGATTTTATGCCCGTGCGGTCACGCTCCTTCTGCTGCATCTCCGCAATCCAGTCCTTCCCGTGCAGCGACATTTTCTTAAGCTCGTCCAGCTTTTCATTGTATCCCTCTTTAATCATCCCGCCTTCACGAACGCTTACAGGAGGATCGTTCACGAGAGCACGGGAGAGCAGCGCTACAATATCGTTATAATCACCAAGTTTCGTTATTATATCTGCCAGAAGGCCTGATTTGATATCGCTTTCTTTAAGGGATTTTATCATTTCAGGAAGCTTTTCAAGAGAAACCTTGAGCGCTATGAGGTCCCTGGCATTTGAGTTGCCGTACACGATACGCCCGATTAAGCGCTCGATATCCCTGATACCCAAAAGCGCCGAGCGCAAATCGTACCGCATCAATGTCTTTTTAATAATCTCATCCACCGCGTCAAGCCGCTCGTTTATTTTATTAACAGAAATCAAAGGCTGCAAAAGCCATTTCCGAAGCATCCGCCCGCCCATGGGGGTTTTTGTGCGGTCTATGATGGATAAAAGTGAGCCTGTTCCCTCACCTCGAATACTCTGGATTATTTCAAGATTCCGCAGCGTTATTGAATCCAGCACCATGAACTCGTTCTCGGAATATGTCCTCATCGCCTGTATGTGATTCAAGTCCCTCATCTGGGTTTTTTGTGCATATTCAAGAGCTGCGCCTGATGCCGAGACTGCAAAAACGAGATTCTTGCAGCCCATGCCTTCAAGGGTCACGGCGCCGAAATGTTCCAGAAGGCGGTTTCGTGCATTCTTTGGTAAAAAAGCGTCAGCATCGAATTTATTGATTATGATGCCAAGGTCTTTTAACCGCTGCGTGAGTTTTTTATTTTCAAAACGTTGAGTGGGAAGTATGCATTCGGCTGGTTTCATCCGCGCAGCTTCGCTTATTATTTTATCATAATTCTGATTGTCTGTAAACTGGGTTGTGAGGAATTCTCCGGTACTCACGTCCAGGAACGATAAACCGAATTCCATGCCTTCCCCGGAAACGGACATCAGGTAATTATTGGATTGGTCTGAAATCAGAGATGAATCGATAACAGTCCCTGGAGTGATGACCCTGACCACGCCTCTTTTAACGATGCCTTTTGCGTTTTTCGGGTCTTCAAGCTGCTCGCATATCGCGACTTTATAGCCTTTTTTTATAAGCCGCGGCAGGTATGAATCCACAGCATGATAAGGAATACCTGCAAGAGGCATGTCCTCGCCCTCTTTATCCCTTCCCCTCGACGTAAGTGTTATTTCCAGTTCCTTTGCGATTATTTTCGCATCATCCCCGAATGACTCGTAGAAGTCACCCATCCTGAAGAATATGAGCGCATCCTTGTGCTTTTCCTTGGCTTCATAGTACTGGCGCATCGCAGGTGTCATCTTGTCCATTCAGCTTGTCTCCGGATGAGATATTCATTTATTCCTATTTTTGTTTTTGCATACATAGGTGCTGTTAACTTTTATGGGTTTGGGGCGCACACCGCTGAGACGCAAAGTTCGCAAAGGCATTATTCAATTTTATGCATATCATTTAAGCAATTTTTTCGGACGGGATAACAGGATTGACAGGATAAAATATTACAAAATCCAGTTCATCCTGTTAATCCTGTCAGATTTTCTTTTTTTAACGGTTATTTATGAACTTGACTATAACTCGTACGAACTGAAAACTTTAGGAAAGTTTTATCAAACGACAGGTATGCTTTGCATACCTGAACACCGCATAAAGCGAGGTGTCGCTTTACGAACTCACGCCGCCGGAGTTCGTACGAGTTCGTATTAGTTCGCTGTTTCCGTACATGTGATTTATCTAATCATCTGCGGTTTTTTTATTCATATCCACAAAAGATAAAACCAGGCCAATAGCCACAAGCACCGCGCCCACAAGTAGAACCTTCCATTCAAGCTGAAAAAGCATAAACACGCAGAACACAATACCGAATAACGGCAGTACCGGGAACTTTCCTATCGTGAGAGGGACTCTAAACGGTCTTTCCATTTGCGGTTCCTTATACCTCAACAAAATAAGGGCAGCATTTATCACAAAAAATGTCACAAAAAGCGTGAAGTTATCCACATTAGCCACGAAAGCGATATCCCCTGCAAAAACGAAAAGCATTGACAGCAGCATCGCAGTGAATATGGCAATCCACGGCGTTCTTCTTGAGATATGCACACTTGCAAGGATTACCGGAAGAGTGAACGAATCCGCCATGCCATAGATTATTCTTGAAGCGCCAAGCATCATCATAAGAACGGTATTAGCTGTTGCAAAAAGAGCTATCATGGCTAATAGAATGAACGCATCGCTTCCGAACGCGCTGAATGCGAGGTCTGCAAAGGGCGCATCCGATGCCGCAAGTTTTTCCCATCCGATTACGCTGACTGCGGAGATTGCTACTGAAATGTACAGGACAATACTGATTAAGATCGCCAGCATCAAACCTTTCGGAATTGTTTTTTCAGGGTTTTTAGTCTCTTCCGAGAGCTTTACAATACTTTCAAACCCGGTATATGCAAAAAATACAAGCGCAGAAGCCTGGAAAACTCCGGTCAAGCCTTGCGGCATCTCAAAATAATCCACTTTCCCAAGATAAGGAAGCCCTATGAAAATTATCAAAATAAGACCTGCGCTTTCTATGAGGGTGGATATTATCGCAAACCATGCAGACTCTTTTATGCCCCAGAAAAGGAGGCCGGAGAGGGCGATTATGAGGAGAAGGGCAGAAGTTATGACTGGCACTCCGGAAAGCGCTTTGAAATATCCCCCGAAACCCAGGGCTACAGTTGATGCGCCGATTACGGCGCTCAGGATAATCAACCAGCCGATAATGAACGCCAGCCTTCTCCCAAAAGCATTTGAAGTATATTCATACTCGGCGCTCGCTCTTGGGAACATGGAAGAGAGTTCCGCATAGCTCAATCCTGTAAAAACGGCAATAAGCGATGCAAGTGCAAACGAGAGCCAGACGGAGTTCCCGGAAAGTGCAGTCGCCTTTCCGATGAGCGCATATATGCCTGCCCCGAGGATTATTCCTACACCTGACAGGGTTACCTCGGTGAGACCCAATTCACGTTTCAACGCCACCTTCTCGCTCATTCTGTCCCTGTATAATGTATCGAATAGGTATAGATTTGGGTATAATTACGGAAAACAGTTTTAAGTATCGGTGTTATTTTAGAATATGAGGAACCTGATTTCCTATCCTATCCAAAAAATCTTACTTTTTTGGTTCCTCAAACTATTCGATTAAAAGATATTGTAGTTAATAAATCCTTCGATTTTGTTCGGCTTTCATTTAAAAAAGAGATAAAAGGAATTATGGGGTTTTGGCCGGAGGAGTATATATGGAGTCCTTGGATTCATATTTGGAAGGACATTTTGTTAACATCCTGAAAGCTTCAAACACATTATTGTTGAATTGCCCGGTCACTACTGCCTGGATATCTGTGGCTTCAGGCGGGAGATTGGGTTTGTCGCCTTTATAAACAACATCCAGCGTGGCAATGCCGTCTGTCATTTTAAAAGTGAGGGTCCGGTTAAGCGCGTCCCAATTGTCTGTACCTGGAACCATGCTCCCATTGACCATAATAACCTTTCCCGTCAGGTTGCCATGCGCGGCAACTGCTTCGCTAACCTCGTACTGGTTCGATGCCTGCACTGTAGTGAGAGCAACATATCCTAATAAGACAACAATAATGGAAACTCCAAGTATTAACCGCTTTTTCTTATTCATTTGTATCCTTACGAACTAAATTGGCTTGATTGAACTTAAATGTTTCCCGTAGCATTATTAATCCTAATAGTATTAAAGAGATAACATGGAATTATTACTGATTATATTTATCGCATTCATCATTGCAGTCCTGTTCTCCATGCTCGGTCTTGGCGGGGCGATTATCTATACCCCGTTTTTTTTCTGGCTTGGCGTGCCCATCCTTACCGCAATCCCCATGGCGCTTTTGTTGAATGTGATTACAACTGCTTCTGCCTCGATGACTTATTTAAAACAGCAGCTTGTGAACAAAACCCTTGCCATGCCCATGATATTCACTTCCGTTTTTGGCGCGCTCGCAGGTTCCAACCTTTCTCATAAAATAGATACGAAGCTGATAATCGTATTGCTTTCGATTATTCTTTTTATCGCGAGCATGAGGATACTTTTTTTCAGCAGTATCGGCGTCTCGGTCAGCGTAAGCGAAAAGAAAAAGATATTGATAGGTGCGATAACCGCCTTTTTTATCGGGGCTGTTTCTTCACTTGTGGGCATCGGAGGAGGTACTTTCATGGTGCCGCTTCTTCTTGTCCTTGGTCTTGAAACACGAAATGCCATTGCAACCTCGGCATTCATTATAACGTTCATGTCCTTATCGGGTTTTCTTGGTTACCTGGGTTTTAGCTCAGGACTTGATATTCATTTGTTGGCCTATGCGGGCGCAGCCGCGTTTGCGGGCGCGCAGGTAGGCTCGAAAATAATATTCAAGCATATATCTTCAAACGCAATTAACCGTGTGTTTGCGATTATTCTGCTGTTTGTTGTAGGAAAACTCATTTACGGTCTATTGTGAATTTTTCAAAAGTTTTAACCGATGGTGTACGGCATTGCCCGGCGATCATCTCTTTCTCTATCATCTTCGGGTAGGTCATCTCGATTATTGTCTTGAGATTTTCAACATCTTCCCTGTTATACCTTATGAGCAACTCCAGCGCTTCATCATCCCCGCGTTCATATTTATTCCATAATCTTACAGCGTCAAAACCCGATATCCCCTCTGTTTCCTCGCTCCTCTTTATTCCAAGTGAACACTCAATCTTTTTAAGACCTCCGCTAAAGCCCAATTTCTTCAATGGGTAAAGCAGGTCTGTGTGAAGGTGATTAAAAAATCCCGGGAACTCATGATTAATAAAAGGAAGGTCAAACCTCGCCCCATTGAAAGTAACAAGCTGTTTATATTTTGCAAGTTCCGCCTGTGCATCTTTAAGATTTATGCCCCGTATGTACGTTTTCGTTTCATCCCCGTCATATATCCCGATTATTGTTATACGGTCACCCTGTGATGAAAGACCCGTGGTCTCAATATCCACATATGCCGTTTTTTCCCTGAAAAACCTGAACGCTCTCCACTGGTGGCAGGGCAAAAGCCGCCGGGCGAAAAAAATGTGATTCCCGGAGGATAACTGCTCAATTGATTCCTCAACGCCTGAAAATAATACCCTCTGCCTGGT
>JAPZAN010000004.1 GCA_027460605.1 Candidatus Methanoperedens sp. | reverse complement strand
AGAACTAATCGAACGTATTTGTCAGTATTTTGATGACCTGAATGAAATGCCAGTAATTTTCAAATGGAAATACAAAATGGATGATATGCCTGGCGGGATTGAATCATTGTGATACTAATTTGGAATCGTTATACTAGTACAGATTATTAATAAAGGAAATAATTGTAGTATTTTGTATTCTTGAGGTAAAGATGAAAGAAGAAACTGGCACGGTTAGGCAAATTCCAAAGGAGATAGCAAAAGCAAGAAAAAAGTGGGAACAACAAGTATTCGGACTAAGAACAATACATGCACTGCTTGGCATGTTAGCAATAACTAGTTCACTGCTTGTGGCGGCAAATTGGGGTCCCTATGGAATCCCAATCCAGCGGCTTGCATTTATAGCAGCACTATCAGTAAGTTTATTGTCTGCATTAGACATTGGTTCAAAAGCTAATAGAATGAGAAGAGCTTGGCGGAGACTTAATGTTGCCATAATTAAATTTGAAGAAAAAGTGATTAGCGTAGATGAACTTATTAAGGCTTATGAAGATGCTGAAGAAATGATTGGTGATGTAAAAGAGTTACGTAATACAAAAGATTTATCAAAAGAATGATGGCATTTGAACAACCATTTATATTCCTTGAAGCCAATTCAACCCATCATGAAACAAAAACTCACAGTCAACCTCGAAACCGACCTGAAACTCCCCGCAAACGTCTGGAAATTCGGGGATGACATAGACACCGATGCAATAATCCCGGGCAAATACCTCACCATCAATAAGCAAGAGGAGCTTGCAAAACACGCTTTTGAGGGAGTGCGCCCTGAATTCGCAAGCGGAGTAAAGGATGGGGACATAATCGTGGCAGGTTTTAACTTCGGGTGCGGCTCATCGCGCGAACATGCGCCTCTGGCACTTCGGGGAGCGAAGGTGAAATGCATTATCGCAAAATCCTTTGCGCGCATCTTTTTCAGGAACGCCATAAACATCGGACTTCCGCTTCTTGAGTGCCCTGATACAGATAAGATAGAGGAAGGGGACCACATAGAGGTCGATTTTGAGTCCGGGATAATCACCAATACCACAAAAGACCAGACATACCAGGCAACGCCGCTGCCCGATTTCGTGCGCGGCATAGTGGATGCCGGCGGTCTCATCGGATATGCGCAAAAAATGGTTCAGTGAAGATTGATTTTTATTATTTATGAACCGTTATTCATAGCCGACTTTGCGGTGTTTTTAAATACTCACTCTGTAACTATAACCAGAAAACAAATAAACCAATAAATAACTAAATGATGCCTCTTTCTGGTTCTGTCAGTATTCGTCTGATAGTCTTGCTATCGAAATTCGTCAGATGGCTGGTATTCCGGATTACCGTTACCCACTCTCTATCCACTTTTTGGGGTTCATTTCATTTTGGGATAACAACAATAAGGGTTTTCAAATATTGAACCAGTAGTGAAATAACATAAGCCATGACAGCCGGCCCGACAAACCGGTCCTTTATCACAGCCTGCACATTTACCTGCTAATCTGCCAGGATCAAATTGCCTATTATAAGAAAAGTTACCTTCTTTATACCATATTTCTTTAAGGGATTCTTCACGCAAATTACCTTCAATAAATTTATCATCATACAATGACTCACAACCTTTAACATTGCCTACACTGTCTATACCGACCACCCTCAAACCAGCTTGGCATCCCTGCCATACAGAAATGGTTCCTGGACTGTTCCTTAAGTATAGTTCATTTTCATCGTAATAACCTATGTCATCACCTGCATAAAGCCTAATCTGTTGCTCATCGCGCTTGTTTTTAATAAAGCTAGTAACCGAAGGAATCTTTGAGGGATTCAGAAGAAAATTTTTATGCTTTTTCATATTACCCATTGCGGTTGCAATCTGTATTTGCCAGACTGATACGCCATTCTCCACAAATAACTCATACATGGATTCAAGATCATCAAAATTGAAGTCCAATAAGCTTGTAACAACTGCAATTGGTATATTTTCTTTACGTAGCCGCTCAAAGGCTTTAAGCACTTTTTTAAATGATCTATTTGAATTCCTTATTCTATTGTGATTTTCCTCCATGCCATCGACAGAAATACCCAAATTAACTAGTCGTGCATATTTAATCTGCTCAATTTGAGCATCCTCCATTAAAAAAGCATTGGTAATAATATTAACCCAGGCACCGCCTTCAGAAAGTTTTCTAGCTATTTTCTCCCAACCTTTGTAGAGGAACACCTCTCCACCGATGAATGTAATCTGCCTACAGCCAAGTTCTAATAGTTCATCAGCTATACCCAAACATTCATCAACGGTGAGTTCATCATTTCTAGCTCCACCTGCTATAGAACCACAATGGATACATCGCATATTGCATTGTAATGTTAGCTCCCACACACAGGCTTCTGGTAAACACTCATTTATATTCATTTTATTCAATCTAAAATTCCTCCGGATTGAATATTTACATTCATTTCTTGTTTTCAGTGCTCTTTTACGAAAAATATTGAAAGGAAATTCTGATTTCAGCTAATGTAAGAAAATATATACCGACTTGAGGGCAGTACCATAAACTTGAGATGCACGCCTTATTTTTCGGTTGATTTTGCAACTAATCATTAATTATGAAACTGCCCTTCAAGCATTCAAGAATTATACCGGAGGTGCACCATATTTAACTATGTGAGGATCCTTTTTAAGTTCAATAAAATCGCACGAAATACCAGCCTCATCTTTCATTTCCCTTATTTGCCAGTCGGTTAAATACATTCTTTTAACTTCAGGAGTTGTTGGAAACCTAACTCCATATAAAAGAACCGGAGGGCCTTTATCAATGGGAACCTGAATATAGTTACAATCAGTCCCAAGAAAATCTTTGGTCATTCGCTTTTGCCAGTCTGTTAGATACAGTACTATAAATTTTTTACCTTTAATTTCCATTTGTTCTCCCTTCTTTTCATTTAATTTACCAATGTTAATGTCTACCACCCTTCTGTGGAAAAAATAACGACAAATTTAATCATTTTTAACCACAGCAGATATCCGAACACTAACCTTGACTTTTAATTAGCATTGATGATTAAATAGTTTGCGCTAGAAAGTTGGGGGGTGTAGAGTCCCGAAATTATTTCGCCACGATTTTTTTTGCAATAGAAAAGTCATCTGAACCCATGGTGAAGATGGCTACTTGGGGCTGGTTCTCAGTGAATAGTGGAAGACTGGTACGGCCAACTATAAGTACCGCAGATGAATGCAAGTACTTATTAAAAAATTGCGGAGTTAAGGTTATTTATTTCAGTAGCAGGATAAGAAAATGCATCTATAGATTCCTATACGTATACGTTAAAAAAAGAGAAATTAGTAATATGCGTTGTGCATATTACTGGCTTGTTTCGTATCTTTTCAGGATGGATATAACCTGGTTCAACAGGTTCTTTGATTCTGTAAGATGCTTGGCGCCAATATCTGCCGCCTTATCAAGATTTGCATCCAGTATCATCAGGTTCTCCTGAAGCAGGTATATCAGGTACATCATTACGCACCAGTACACTGCAAGAGCGAGGAACGAAAAAACACCTATTACAACTGCTTGATTGTATATCAGAAATGTAGATTGTCCCAGCGGCTGCAATATATTTAATGCATCAATGTAATTTGAAATTATTACTACGCCAAATATTAATGGTACAATTGTTGCGATTATTAAACTTTGTTTACTTAGCCTCATGCCTTTAC
>JAPZAN010000003.1 GCA_027460605.1 Candidatus Methanoperedens sp. | reverse complement strand
AGAACAAGCCCGCAAAAAGTCTGGACGCTCAAGAAGACGCTTGAAGCAATCCATAATATACATGTGGATGTTGTCCGTGAAACGGTTAATATAGATGAACTTGTGCCCACGCAGCCCAAAGTCTATGCAGACGAGCTTGACGGAAGGATATATGAACTTAAGAAGGGGCTTGCCGAACCGATAGTTGTTATTAAAAAAACAAATAAACTTATTCTCGTGGACGGTCATCACAGGGTAATAGCAGCAAAAAAACTCGGAATAAAAACAATGGATGCATACGTCATTCCGCTGGGGGATGAAATCCATCTCGGGATGGAAAAGACAGCTACCACATCAGGGCTTCATTCATTATCGGATATCAAGATTCTTGATTATGCAAAACATCCTCTTATCGAGATAACAAAGAGACTTAAAAAAGATGATGAGAACGGGCTGGCAAAATTCTCCCAGTAATTGCTTGTTCCATCTGTTCCCCGTTAACCTTTATCATGAGCCGTCCCACTTTTTCTTTATTGAATACCTTTACAACTTCGTAAAGAGGGGTCTCACCATCAACGGATATTATTTCCTTTGTCATTATGTCCTTTATTTTCAGGCTGGTCTTACCCTCTGCAAGTGTTTTTCCTATATCGGTAAGTGTGACGATACCTACTATACCATCCTTGTCCTTTACAGGAGCCCCGTGAATGTTATTCTTGACGAGTATTCTTGAAGCTTCCTGGATTGTTGCTGCCGCAGGGATTGTTATCGGATTATCTATGACATAGTTTTTTACAGGTTTTTTTGGGAGGGATATCATTTCCTGGATGACGAACAGTATTGAATTCTGGGTATCATCCCTGCCAATGACCGAGCCGCGTATTATAAGTTTATTTACAGGGGTAGGTCCTATTAAAATACTGTCTCCCACATCGAATCTCCGTATATCACCGATAACATGCACGGTAGCATTGCAAAGGTCAGGATGCCTGACGGTCGTAAAACTGATTTCTGATGCCGTGGCATTTTCAATTATTTCATCATTCCGTCTTATAGGCACGTTTGTTTCTTTGTCCATTTCGGATAGACTCAATGCCCTGTATGTTGCGCCGGTTGCTTTATATCCGCCTTTGGGTCCGGGCACTCCTTCAACCAATCCAAGCGCTTTTAGTGATTGCATCTGATTGCGGACCGTTCCAGGGTTCCGTTTTATGATCTCTGCTATATCTTCTCCTTTGATTGCTTGCTTTCTTGCCCTGTACAGGTTAATTAAGGCTGTTAAAATCTCTTTCTGGATTGGCGTTAGTTCCATAATTCTTAGACTCTCCCTTTTTGATAGTATATTGGAGTGGTATATATATATTTATTGATGATGACAATTGTCTTCGACATTAAATTTTACTTAAGTCTCCTTTTGAAATATAAATAGTGTTCATTAAT
>JAPZAN010000002.1 GCA_027460605.1 Candidatus Methanoperedens sp. | reverse complement strand
GTGGTCGACCCTGATACAAAAGGCTGCGGAATGCCCGGATTCAAGGGAATTCCGGCTGAAATCGAGGTTACGAATGATAAGATACTGTTAATGAAAGAACTTTTTGCGAGGTATAAGTAATGGCGACTGTAATAACCGACGCGCTTTGCCCTTTTTGCGGCTGCGTGTGCGATGATCTTACCATCGTGACTGAAAATAACAAAATAATAGAGGCGAAACATGCATGCAAGCTCGGTGCTGCAAAAATCATGGGGCATCACAGGATAAAAGCGCCGATGATGAGGAAAGACAAACATTCCGATTTCAAAGAAGTATCTTACGATGAAGCCATAAACGAAGCCGCAGCGATACTTGCCCGGTCAAAGAGACCTCTTTTGTATGGATGGGCTTCAGCCCTGTGCGAAGTCCATAAAAAGGGCATTCTTCTTGCCGAGGAACTGGGAGCAATCATAGATAATACAGCCACTGTATGCCATGGACCGTCCACGCTTGCGGTTCATGAAAAGGGGCTTCCCTCATCAACTCTCGGTCAGATTAAGAACCGCGCTGACGTTGTGGTATTCTGGGGCAGTAACCCTGTACAGGCGCACCCGAGGCACATGGGGCGTTATTCTGTTTTCGCAAAGGGATTTTTTTCGGAAAAAGGACGCAAAGGGCGCAAGATTATCGTTGTGGATGTGCGAAAAACCGAAACTGCAAACATAGCCGATGAATACATACAGGTGGCGCAGGGCAGCGATTACCTTGTATTATCAGCCCTTCGCGCCATACTTTCAGGGCATGCGGATGTCGTCCCCGCAGCCGTAGGCGGGGTTTCGAAGGAACAGCTTTCAAAACTTGTGGATACGATGAAAACCGCAAGGTTCGGCGCGGTTTTCTTCGGTATGGGGCTTACCCAGAGTAAATCAAGATATAAGAATATCGATAATGCAATTTCTTTGATAACTGAATTGAACTCGTTCACAAAATATGTAATCATGCCTATGCGCGGGCATTACAATGTCACAGGCTTCGGGCAGGTCTGCTCGTGGGAAACAGGTTTTGCCACGGCTGTGGATTTCGCAAGAGGGGCGCCGTATTATAATCCGGGAGAAACCGCGGCGAATGATTTGCTAATGAGGAAAGAAACTGATGCAGCGATGATAATAGCGGGCGACGCGGGCGCTCATTTCCCCGCAGATTCAGTGAGGCACCTCGCAAAAATACCTGTTGTGCAGGTTGACCCGTACTGGAACCCCACGACCGAGGTCGCAAATGTGGTCATCCCCGTTGCAATCTGCGGCGTTGAGGTGGAGGGGACTGCATACAGGATGGACGGTGTATCCCTGCGCTTCCGGAAAATGATAGAGCCGACACATCCTACGGATATTGAGATACTTGAAAAAATAACTGAACGTGTCAAAGAGATAAGGGGTGAATAATCATGGAGCTTCTTATAAAGAACGGCGCCGTATATGACCCTTTTAACGGTATTGCGGGAGATAAAACCGATATTTCGATCAAAGACGGGAAAATCGTGGATAAGGTAAGTAGTTCGGCTTCCGTTATAGATGCCGGCGGAAGGCTGGTCATGTCTGGCGGAGTTGACGCCCATTCGCATATAGCCGGCGCAAAAGTGAACGTGGGAAGGATAATGCGCCCCGAGGATACGCGGTCGGGAATAAAGCCAAGGACAAAAATCACAAGACCATATACCGGATATACTGTCCCGAATGTCTATGCCATGGGATACCGCTATGCTCAGATGGGTTATACCACGGTGTTCGAGGCTGCGCAGGCTATCATGAAAGCGCGGCATACACATGAGGAGTTAGAGGAGATTCCGATCATTGATAAGGGCGCTCTCACTCTTTTCGGGAGCAACTGGCCCACAATGGATTATGTGCGTGAGAAGAATATGGATAAGCTTGCGGCTTATGTTGCATGGGGGCTCCTTGCCTCACGAGGGTTCGGTATAAAATGTGTGAATCCGGGCGGAGGCGAGATGTGGGGATTCGGCAAGAACGTGACCGGTCTGGATGATGTCGTCCCGAATTTTGATGTTACGCCTGCACAGATTATCGTATCGTTAATGAAAGCCAATGAGATGCTGGGACTCCCGCATTCCGTGCACCTTCACTGCAACAACCTTGGAAAGCCTGGCAATTACAAGACCACGCTTGCAAGCATGGAGCTTGCAAAACAGGTAAAGCCGAGCAAGGACAGGCAGGTACTGCACGTTACCCATATCACCTTCAATTGCTGGGGCGGGACGAACTGGGGGGATTTTGAATCCAAAGCCGATGAAATCGCAAATTACCTGAACAATAGCGAGAATGTGACAACAGATATGGGGCAGCTTATTTTTGGAAGCGCGACGACGATGACCGCCGATGGACCCGTCCAGTATGCAAACGCGAAATTATTGCATGCAAAATGGGCTAACGGCGATGTTGAGCTTGAAGATGCCTCAGGTGTTGTTCCAATATTCTATGCCAGGCAGGTCTCAATCCATGCAATTATGTGGGCTATGGGACTTGAACTTGCATTGCTAACGAAAGACCCGTATAAGGTCCTGCTGACAACAGACCACCCCAATGGTGGCCCTTTCGTGAATTATCCGGAGGTTATCGCTCTTCTTATGAGCAATAAGAAGCGGCAGGAGGAGATAAAGACGCTTCATGAGGCTGTTCACAAGAGGACAAAGATTCCGGGAATAGAGCGGGAACTTGACTTTAATGACATAGCGATAATGACTAGAGCCGGTTCGGCAAAGGTGCTTGGGCTCCTTGATACGAAAGGACATCTGGGAGTAGGCGCGGATGCCGATATTTCCATATATGACATTAAACCCGACCAGATAGACCCGTCCGTGGAACACGCAAAGATAAAGAGCGCCTTCCAATCTGCGGCTTACACCATCAAAGGCGGCGAGGTAGTCGTGAAAGACGGGCAGATTACAGCCACGCCTATGGGCAGGACATTCTGGGTAGACGCCACTGTACCTGAGGAGCAAACAGAAATCATGATGAAGGATATACGTATGAAATTCAAGAACTATTATTCAATCAGCCTTGCAAACTACATGGTGCAGGATGCATACGTCACGCATCCGAAAGTTGTAAAAGCCGGCGTAATCCCGGTGGAGGTGAGCTAACATGCAAACAGTGACCATAAAACCTAAAAAGGAAATCAGGATATCGGTAGAGGCAGAGAACATTTCTCCGGATAAATTCGCCGGTAAAACAGAAAAAGACATACTGTCTATGGAAGCATGGATGGGGAACCACAAGACCACGCTTGGCGAGCTTTTCTCGGTGATGGTTGAGGGTTCAGGCCCTGCGGCTGACACTAAAATCGTTATGGACGGCGATTTTTCCCGTATAAAGAGAATCGGGGAAGGTATGACTGCCGGCCTGATAATGATTAAAGGTAATGTGGATATGCATCTTGGCGCCAAAATGAGCGGCGGTAAAATATCCGTAACAGGGAATGTTGACTCATGGGCAGGCAGGGAGATGAAAGGCGGGGAGCTCATAATAGAAGGGAATGCCGCTTATTATCTCGGCGCAGGATACCGCGGAGAGACCTGCGGCATGCGCGGCGGAAAGATAACCGTTCTTGGCAGCGCCCTTGACTTTTTGGGAGAGCACATGTGCGGCGGCGAGATTATCGTTAAAGGAAATGCAGGAATTTTACCCGGACTCAGTAACAACGGAGGGAAAATAGTCATCGAGGGCAATACAAGCCGCCCCGGCAGCGAGATGGCAAAAGGCACAATAATCGTCAATGGAACTGTGGATGAAATGATGCCTGTTTTCAAGGCCGAAGGCACGGAAGCCGTTGATGGCATCACGTACAGGAAATATACGGGTGACGTAATAGTCAACGGTAAAGGTGTTCTATACGTGAAATAATTGGTGAAATATATTCGTATTGATACGGATCGTATGCAAGATTTAATAATATACTTAAAAATAAATAAACAAACACGACTGAATACCATGCCATAGCAAAAGCGATCCATTTCAATACGATTGTGAAGGCGGCGCAATGAATTTGTTGTTAAGAATTTTGATAAGAATCTCCACAATGCTTATATATAATGAACATAATTGTACATCAATGTACTAATATGTACAATTTGATAAGATATTTATGCACCCGATAATCAATGAAATACTGGAATCAACAAAAAAAAGAATTCCGCTTATCACGGATTATCAAAAAAAGAATATGACAGCGCGGAATTTCCAGGAAAACATTGAAACTATAAAGCAGAAAAACCGGATTCCGATAATCGCAGAAGTGAAACCATCATCCCCGACAAGATTTATCAGGAATGTGACCCCGGAAGATGCAGCCGGGATTGCAATGCAGATGGAAGCAGGCGGCGCGGCTGCGATATCCGTGCTGACAGAGCCACAATTTTTCAAAGGAAGCCTTGAGAACCTGAAAACCGCCAGGAATGCTGTAAAAATCCCTGTGCTGAGGAAGGATTTTATCATAGATAAAGCCCAGATTCATGAAGTAGAAAGCGATTTGCTCCTGTTGATTGCAGGGGTTCTGGGCGATAAACTGGGCGATTTCGTGGATGAGACCCTGTCATCAGGGCGCAAACCACTTGTCGAAGTGCATAATGAAATAGAACTTGATAATGCCCTTTCCACAGCCGCTGGTATCATAGGGATAAACAACAGGGACCTCACCACAATGAAAGTTGACATAACCACAACCGAAAAACTGGCGCCCCTTATCAGCGGCAGGATAATAATCAGCGAAAGCGGGATATCGAGCCGTGAGGATGCCGTCCGTATGATAGACGCCGGCGCCGACGCTATTCTTGTAGGAACATCTATTATGCAGGGAAATATTTACGATAAAACATACGAGTTAGTACATGCATTGGACAGGTAAAAACAGGGAAAAGATATGAAACAGGAATTGAAACAAACCAAATTCGGAAAATACGGCGGGCAGTTCGTACCTGAGGTGTTGATGCCTGCCATCGAGGAATTGACAGAGCAGTATGAGAAATACAAAGACGACCCTGTTTTTAATAAGGAACTGGACTATTACCTGCGGGATTTTGCAGGACGCCCTTCTCCTTTATATTTCGCAAAGCACCTCAGCAGGGAATACGGCGTCAGGATTTACTTAAAACGCGAAGACCTTATCCACGGCGGCGCGCATAAATTGAATAATACTCTCGGGCAGGCTCTCCTGACCAGATATATGGGAAAAAAAAGGATAATCGCAGAGACTGGAGCAGGCCAGCACGGCACAGCCTGTGCAATGGCAGGCGCAGCTTTCGGCATCAAAACCGAGGTTTACATGGGCGCCAGGGATACGGTGCGGCAGCGTATGAATGTTTACAGGATGGAATTGATGGGAGCAAAGGTCATACCCGTTAAAAGCGGCTCGCAGACCCTGAAAGATGCCATTAACGAAGCAATGCGCGACTGGGCTGCCAATGTCGAGACTACCCATTACATGATTGGCTCCGTGGTAGGCCCGCACCCTTATCCAATGATGGTACGGGATTTCCAGAGCGTCATAGGAAAAGAAGTCCGCACGCAGATTATGGAAAAGGAGGGAAGATTCCCTGATTCCATTGTCGCCTGCACAGGCGGGGGCAGCAATGCCATGGGGATTTTCTATCCTTTTATCGAGGATGATGTTGACCTGTTCGCCGTGGAAGCTGGCGGAAGCGGTATGAAGGTCACCGATAAAGAGGCGCTCCACTCCGCGACCCTGTGCACTGGTGAAGAGGGCATTCTTCACGGGATGCACACGAAGGTTCTCCAGAATAAGTACGGGCAGATACTTGAATCAAGCTCGATAGCGGCGGGTCTTGATTATGCAGGCGTTGGCCCGGAGCTTGCATATCTAGCCGATATCGGGAGGATTAAACCACGAAATTCCATGGACAGCGAAGCGCTCGATGCATTCCATGACCTGTGCAGGCTTGAAGGCATTATACCCGCGCTTGAATCTTCGCATGCCCTGGCATATGTCAAAAAGGCTGCATCATCCGGGGAACTCGGTGATATTGTTGTAATTAATATTTCAGGAAGAGGCGACAAAGACCTTGAAACCGTGATGGGGATGAAAAAATGAAGATTGCTGATAAGTTCAATGAGCTAAAGAAGAAAAAAGAAGGCGCGTTAATCGCTTACATCTGCGCCGGAGACCCAACACCTGAAGCTACGAAAGAATACGTAACCGCACTTGTAAGGGGCGGCGCCGATATTATTGAACTCGGGCTTCCCTTCTCAGACCCCACAGCAGACGGACCTACCATCCAGGTCGGGATTGAGCGCGCGCTCAACGGCGGTATGACGCCTGATATTTATTTTAGGATTGTCGGTTCCCTTAAGGTCCATATCCCGCTTGTGGTAATGACTTACTACAACCTTATTTTCAAAAGGGGTCTTGAAAAATTCGTGAAAGACTGCGTGGCTTCGGGAATCTCTGGTATTATCGTTCCCGACCTTGCGGCAGAAGAATCGGGTGAGCTTGCAGGATTCTGCAAACAATACGACGTCGATCTCATTTTCCTTGTGGCTCCCACAACCACGGAATCGAGGATGAAAAGGATACTGGCTGAGGGGACAGGGTTCATCTATCTTGTGGCGCGCATGGGTGTTACAGGGGTGCGGAAGGATGTCGCAGCTTCCACGCGCGAACTTGTTGAAAGGGTGAAGACCAAAACTCCGAAAGCAGTCGGATTCGGGATATCGAACGGCAAACAGGCTTCAGAAATCATACGCACGGGAGCGGACGGGGTGATCGTCGGGTCTGCGTTTGTGGATATTATCGCAAGCGGGAGGGATGTTCCGGGGAGGCTTGAGGCGCTGGCGAGAGAGTTGAAGGATGGGATACAGTCAGCGAATAAATGAGAGAGGCTTAATCAAAAGCAATATTAATCATATCCCCCAACAATAAAAAAACAATGTTTGAAGATATAAAAGAATTCATAAGGGATGCGCTAAGCCCTCTTGCAAAAAAGATAACTGAAATAAACCCAAACACGTTAACCCTTTTCGGGCTTTTCCTGAGCATCGTTGCGGGATTCTTTTTTGCAAAGCGCGAGGTTTTACCTGCAGGAGCTTTTCTTCTTGCCGGCGGATTTTTTGACGCCCTCGATGGTCTTGTCGCCCGCGAGAACAAAAGAATTACCCGGTTTGGAGGGTTTCTTGATTCCGTGTGCGACAGGTTTGGCGATGCCGCAGTGATTATAGGGGCGATTTTTGGCGGCCTTGCTTCTATTTCCCCCTTTCCATACTGGTTTATCGGGGTACTTGCGATATTCGGCTCGCTGATGGTGAGCTACACAAGGGCGCGGGCAGAAGCAGCAGGCGCAAGCGCATCCGTTGGCATCGCGGAACGTCCTGTACGAATGATTATCCTGATTGCAGGCGCTTTTCTTGACATTGTCAACTGGGCGATTCTTTTAGTGGCAATCCTTTCCTTTATCACAATCTTCCAGAGAATCGCACATGTCAGAAAGGTACTGAAATAACAACTTTTAAGTCAGATAACAGTTATCACTAAGAGGGTATTAAAAATGGCAGGCATTCGAATAGCAATCGCAGGTATTGGTAATTGCGCTTCATCTCTTATTCAGGGTCTTGAATATTATGACCCCATAAAAAAGTCCGATAAACTCGTTCCGGGATTAATGCATAATTCCCTTGGAGGATATCTCATCTCGGATATAAAACCTGTTGCTGCTTTTGATATCGACATGCGTAAGGTGGGAACGGACTTATCCGAAGCTATTTTTTCAGAACCCAATTGCACTAAAAAATTCTCAGATGTACCGGATCTCGGGGTTGAAGTAATGAAGGGCGAGGTACTCGATGGCGTTGCGCCTCACATGAAGGATTACTTCAGGGTGGACAAAAAACAGAAACCTGTTGATGTAGCCTCGGTTCTTAAAAAGGCAAAAGCTGATATATTGATTAATTATTTGCCTGTGGGTTCTGAAGAGGCAGTTAAATGGTATGCTTCACAGGCTCTTGAAGCGGGATGTGCGTTCATAAACTGCATTCCTGTATTTATCGCATCAGATAAGCAGTGGGCTGACAAATTCAAAAAAGCAAAACTCCCGATAATCGGGGACGATATAAAAAGCCTTGTCGGCGCCACGATAGTTCACCGCGCACTTACACAGATGATAGTGGACAGGGGCGCAAAAATCGACAGCACGTACCAGTTGAACATCGGCGGGAATACCGATTTCCGGAATATGACCGACCAGTCAAGATTAAAGTCCAAGAAAATCTCAAAGACGGAATCAGTCGCTTCACAGATACCGTATGACGCGTATGTTTATGCAGGCCCGAACGGGTGCATCGACTGCCTGAATGATAACAAGATATGCCACCTGAAAATAGATTTCAAGCTCTTCGGGGATGTCCCGGCTTATATAGACCTGAAACTCTCGGTGGAGGACAGCCCGAACAGCGCAGGCGTTGTTGTGGATGCCATCCGTGTCGCGAAAATCGCGCTTGACAGGGGCATCGGAGGGCCCATATTACCCGCATCGGCTTATTTCATGAAGCACCCTCCGCAGCAGATGCGGGAGGAAGATGCGCGGGAGCGGCTTGAGGAGTTTATAAGGGAATAGACATTTTATTTTATTGCCCTATAACCCGCATTTTTGAAACCCTCACCGTCGGCGTAATCACATTCCCCACATTCCGAACATCCTTCCCCACGCAGTCGATATTCCTTAACAGCTCGAAGATATTACCGGATATCATCAGAGACTTGATGGGCGAAGCAATCTCGCCGTTTTCAACCAAAAACGAATTTCTCGCCTCAACCGAGAAATCACCCGAAATTGGATTGGCTGTATGCGCCCCTATTACGGTATTGACAATAACGCCGTTTTTTGTCTCCCCAATCACATCAAAAGAAGGATGTTTGATTATCAGGTTGCGTATTCCTATCGAGGGCGTGGAAGTATACGACCCGCGAACCGCGTTGCCAGTGCTTTCTCTCTTTTCTTTTCCTGCAGTGTAGCAATCGTAAAGGAAAGACGACAAAACACCCTTATTCACAACAGCGATTTTCTGAGATGAAGTGCCTTCATCGTCGCACGAGGATGTTCCGAGGCCACCGGGGAGCGTTCCGTCATCGATAATAGACAGGTCTTCCGCGGCAATGCCAGTGTTGATTTTCCCGACCAGCGATGAACGTCCTTTCTGGACATTATCCGCGTTTAATGAAGTTACAAGCGTATTTTCAAGAATATCTGCAAAAGCGAGGGGCTCAAGAAGCACGGCAGTGTCGCGCGTTTCCGTGCTTATGCCGTTTTTTGACCGCGATGCAAGAGTGGAGGCTTTTTCCCCTATTTTATAAAAATCAATGTCAAGCTTCCGCGACATATCAAATTCGGAAGCCGTTGAAAGGGGAGTATCCTGTGTTGCAGTATCCACGGTCGCCTGGATGATGGTATCCTCTTCCTGGACTTCAATGCCGTTTGAGTTCAAAACAAGTTTAGTTGAACTCCCGCATGAAAAATGCCCGGAAGTGGGCGAAACTGTGGGAACGGATTTTACACCTTCTATCATCATGGAAGTATAATCCATGCATGTTTCAATTTCGATATTCGCAAGCTTCTTATCAAAAATGCCTGCAACTTTTGCAGGTTTATTTTTTTGCGGAAGACCCGACCACTGCGGATCGCCCCCTCTCACTCTTGCGGATTTCACCGCAAGATTGCATGCCTCTTCAACGCGCCGCTCATCATTGGTGCTTGAAAAACCCACCGCGCCTTTGACTATAGCCCTTATCCCGATGCCTGAAACCATGCTCTCTTTGGCGAGGTCGATTACATCCCGGTGTATGTCGATTGAGATAGACCTGCCCTTTACGCAATAAATCTCGGCTTCATCGGCTCCGGCATTTCTTGTAAGCAATAGTGCCCTGTGTGCTATTTCAAAAATATCCTTCATGGGAACCATTAATTAAAATTAAAGCATGATAAAGATAACCTATGCGTGTCCTGATAATCGATGGTTACGTGGATGAACCGGCATGCCTTGGCGTACCGCCGTACATGGCGCCCTATCCGAGGTATATAGCTGGCGCTCTTGTTGAAAGGGGTGTACCGGAGCATGATATAATCTACCGCACCATAGACCAGTTGCGCCAGCGTAAAGAAGCTTTCAGGTTCGACCTCATCGTAATCATCGCTGGGATGACCGTTCCCGGAAAATACTTAAGAGCCACGCCTATAACCCGGGGCGAGCTCAGGGAACTCTCGCATCTTGAAGGCACAAAGGTAATCGGGGGACCTATCAGGCTGGGTTTCGGTGAGGAGGGCGGCTCGTCCGCAAAAGAACTGGCCGTGCCCGGAATCACTCTTGCTAAAAAGGACATAGAGGCATTTGTTTACGATCTGGCTGGCAAAACAAAAGACCCTGATGCCGTGGAACACAGGATGAGAACGACATCTGAAATAGGGAGATGGGGCGAAAAAGGCGCATTCATAATCTGCCAGCATCCCGATTACCCTTATGTGATGTGCGAGCTTGAAACCTACCGCGGATGCCCGCGCCACTCGCACTGCTCTTTCTGCACCGAACCCTTCTACGGGAAACCGGACTACCGTGAAATAAAAGATGTGATTAAGGAAGCAGCGGCGCTCTATGCCCGCGGCGCGCGCTATTTCAGGATAGGCAGGCAGCCTGATTTGTTCATGTATCAGGCAAAAGACGGCATCCCGAATCCTGATGCGTTGGAGGAACTCTACGGCGGGATAAGGAAGGCGGCACCCGGACTCAAGGTGCTTCACATGGACAACGCAAATCCTGTAACGCTTGCGCGGTATCCGGAAGAATCGCGAGAGATTGCGAACATCATTGTACGATATCACACATCCGGGGACGTGGCAGCGCTTGGCATGGAAAGCGCAGACCCTGAGGTAATAAGGGCGAATGACCTGAAAGCGACACCGGATGAGGTTTTTGAAGCCATAAAACTCTTAAATGAAGTCGGGGCAGCGCGAGGGGCAAGCGGTCTTCCTGAACTTTTGCCCGGGATAAATTTCGTGCATGGCTTGAAGGGCGAGACCAAAAAGACATTTGAGCTTAACTTTGAATTCTTAAAAAAAGTACTGGATAACGGTCTCATGGTGCGCAGGGTGAATATCAGGCAGGTAATGACGTTTGCAGGCACGCCGATGTCAGGCTATGGCGAGCTTGTAAGGAAAAACAAGGATATGTTCCTTCGCTACAAGGAAAAAATCCGAAATGAAATTGACCTTCCCATGCTGCGGCGCGTTGTGCCTGCCGGGACAATACTGAAGGACGTGAGGACTGAAGTGTACGATAAAATAACATTCGCCCGTCAGCTTGGGACGTACCCCCTTCTTGTGGGAATTCCTTTGAAGCTTGAATTAAACAAATCTTTCGATATACTTGTAACTGACCATGGTCACAGGTCGATAACAGGGATTCCGGTGCCCGTTGATATAAATACGGCGCCCGTTAAATTGCTCCAGGGGCTTCCGGGAATAGGAAAACAGCAGGTTGCAGAAATAATCAGGGGAAAACCTTTCAGGAACAAAGAGGATATTATTAATAGAACGTCGATCAGGGGATATGTATTGGATTATATTTCAACTGCTCATAATGACGGTTTTTGTCGCAGTATTTCTCGCAAAGGAGAGGAATCCGGGAAAAGATAATTTTGTTATTTCACCCGAATAGCTAAATACATCAAACGCAATAAAATCAATATATTGCGGTTATAGGAGGTATAAAGAGGAGGTGTAATATGGATAAAAAAGAAGCCATTAAGTTATGCAAGTGCAGGCTCTGCCCTACATATATCGACTGCGGGGAAGAAATAGCATTTTGTATTTCAACAACCGGGAAAAGCAAATGCATTAAAGTGGAAAAAGGATGTTTGTGCCCGGGCTGCCCTGTTCATGAAAAAATGGGATTTAAATATGTTTACTATTGTATCCGCGGAAATGAAAAAGACCAGCTTGCAAGAAAGTAAAGCATGGAAATGCAGCGTATGCGGTTATATTTATACGGGAAATGAGCCCCCGGAAGAGTGCCCCCAGTGCAGCAGTTCTTCTAAAGAATATTCGGAACTAAAAGATAAGCAAAAACTCAGGTTTGATGGGGAAAAATTTGATGTATTATTGATTAACGGAAGTTCCCACAGGGGGCACAATACCGGCGTCTTAGCGGATTCAGCAGAAAAAACCCTCAAAAGAAAAGGCGTTAGTTTCAGGCGGTTTAATTTAAATGAACTGGATATCCAGCACTGCTGGTGCTGCTACAGTATGAGGGATTCGGCATGCACGTACCCGTGCAGGAACCAGCTTGATGATGCGCCTGCACTCCATGAAATGATAGTTGATTCCAGGGCGGTGATTATCGCTTCTCCTATAAATTGGAATAATATGTCATCGCGATTAAAGGATTTCCTGGACAGGCTGACATGCCTCCAAAATCTTTACTTACTGAAAAAAGAGGGCTTAACCACAGGAAAAGTTGTCGGGATTCTGGTCAACGGTCATGAAGATGGGGGAGTGAAAACCGCAATGGACATTTTTCTTTACTTTCAGCAAATGGGATATGTTCTTGCCCCGTTCGGTTTTTCATATAGAACACATGGCGCGCAATATAATGCAAAAACAGACAATAAATTTTTCGAAAATGATGAGAGATTGAAAAAAGAAGTTGAGGGCGTTGTGGGCAATGTTATTGAAACAATGAACATGAATCTGGAAACTAAACTAAAAGATAGAATAGTTCCTGTTAGCGAATAATATTAAAGCAGTGGAAAGCAATTTCTTAACGACAGATGGTTATAAATACCATCCTTGAGAAATAAAACTTGGAGATTTATCTATGATAATGGGAAAAATTGTTTTTTGGATAGCAGCCATTGCTATCGTATTTTCGTTAATATCGGGCTGTGTGAGCGCACCGCAAGGCACTCCCACGCCGGTCGTTACACCGGTAATGACACCAATTCCGACTACTGCACCAACACCGGAAGCAAGCGTTGAGGTTTTGAATGCACCGGCCACAGCGGTAGCAGGACAGGGTTTTGTGGTATCGTGGCGGGTCAACAATCCCATCCAGGTAACAATTCCTCATACTGCGGTTCATTATGGCCCGGATTCGAAGTCCGAGCCCCTGACGCTTAAGAGTTATCCCAGTTTGACGCCGGTTCAGAATGGGACAATACCTGCCGATTTCAGTGCAAACATAACCATTGGCAAGACAGGAATCATATATTTCAGGGCGCATGCAATAATCGGCGGCGCAAACTACTGGTCTGATGAGCGGATGATTACCATAACTGCGCCTTTAAACGCCACATCGATTCCATCGATTGCCACTTCAACCGCGACGGCAACCACTTCCGGGTACGGGTACTGACTTCACTTAGAAGCCTTTAATTCAACAGGGGAGCCATCCGTCTCCTCTTTTTTAAATTTGCTGAAATTTCAGTCACAACCAAAATCCTTATATTACTTTACACGCATTGTAAAGTTAGATTCACTTGAAGAAATGGATATTCGTATTACTTGCCCTGCTTGTGCTTATCTCAGGCTGTTTAAACTCCCAGGCGAGTAACGCCGGTACTCCGCCTGAAACCGGGAAATTAACACTTCAGGGAGTTACATTCTATACCGACCCTTCCATAGCGCTGGGCGCTGCAAAAGCACAGGGCAAGCCTGTATTTGTTTATGCAAGGTCTGAATCATGCGGATGGTGCAAGAAATTTGAAGAAGAGACTTTTACGAATGAGAGTGTAATCAAGACATTAAACGAAAACTTCATATTAGTCTCAATAGATGTGTACAAACAAAATAATGAAAGCAGGAATTTCAGGGTACGCGGAACACCTACTGAAATATTTCTTGATTCAAACGGCACCGAAATAAAAAGGATACCCGGATATACGGATACTGAAACGTTTCTTAACACTATAAATGAAATTGCAACATAAAAAGAGGCATGAAAATGAAGCCCGAAAAGAAAGAAAAAAATATTAAAGCGACAAAGAAAGGAAATACTACGTTGATTATCGGCGCAATTGCGGTGATTTTACTCGCAATAGCTGCATACGCAGTTTTATCCGGGGAGACAACGCCCAAAAAAACAAACAGCGAGATAAAACTTCCAAGTTATGCATATACCAACCCCCTGACCCTAAAAGGCTATCAATACGCGACTGAGCATCCGGAAATACTTGAGCAGATACCCTGCTACTGCGGATGCGGCGGTCACTCGGGTCACAGGTTCCTACGCGATTGTTACGTTCACGATGACTGGACTTATGATGAACATGCCTCATTCTGTGATGTATGTGTCGGAGAGGCCATAAAAGTCCAGGATTACCTTGCACAGGGCAAGACGCTGACGGAAGCACGGGCGCTTATAGACCAGGAATACGGCAGCAAATACCCGGGTCAGAATACAAACACGCTTCCTGTAAGAGATGGATATATACCCATACTCTCACCCAAAGCGGCTGGAATACCAACCGTTGCCCCAACGCCTGCTGGGCTTGACCTTTCAAAATACAGCCTACCTTCCAATTTCAAATCACTTGCAGACGGATTGAACCTTTCACCAGCCGGGATTAACAGGGCTTATTTCATCAATACCAAAATGCTTGCAGGGACTGAAATGGAAGCCGAGTATGTTGGCGGCTCTGTCGAGCCCGATTCCTTCTACGGTAAAAAGATAATCGGCATGTACAGCGCGGATTTTAGCCCTACTTCATGGATTGAGATTCATGACCTGGGTTATGACAGCACAAAAGATACGACACTCAGGGCGCACGCTGAGGAGGGAATGAAAAACATCATATATACAAGACCGCTTATTTACGGGCACAGCCAGAACGTGGATAATGTATTGAAACTGATGAAGGACCCAAAAAGTATGAGCACATCGTATTTTACCTATAAACCGTTACTTGATGCAGTTGATTACGAGGGCGCCGCTTATGCGCTTGTAATAACCGGGCCAAACAAGTTTTCGGATATTAATTACATGAGCCTGACCCCGGTTTCAGGCAGGATTGAACTTGTCAAGGCGTTCAATATAACAGACAACAAATCAATTCCCGCTGGTTTTAAGACATATAATCCACAAATGAGTGGAAATATATTGATTATAAAGGAGACAGGCGATCTGACAAAAGTCCAGGCGGACAATGATAATATAGATGCAGTAGCCAAAACATAAATGCCAGCACCATCGGTATTCCTGGTTTTCCTGGCAGGCATGGCGACAGTGATAACGCCGTGCGTTCTCCCTATCCTGCCTGCCGTGTTATCCGGGTCTGTGGGCAGCCGGCTCCGCCCTGTCGCGATAGTCACGGGCATGTCCCTGACCTTCACGCTTATGGGGCTGCTCGTTTCTGCGCTCACTTCTTTTTCATTTTTTGCAGAATACCTGCGCTGGTTCTCGATATTTTTCATTATAGGAATGGGAGCCGTATTATTTGATGATGATATTAACAATGCATTCGTGAATTTTTCAAGCTCCATTGTTAACGTCGCGCGTACGAATGTATCATTTTTAGGGAAAATCTCTTCAATCGCGCCCAAAGAAGGAATAACAGGCGGTTTCTTCCTGGGCATGTCACTTGGGGTTCTCTGGATACCGTGCGTGGGACCGATTCTCGGCGCGGTGTTTGCTTACGTGGCTGAGAGCACCGCAAGCACAGGCAATCTACTGCACGGTACTTTCCTGCTGATAGCATATTCGCTGGGCGTCAGCCTGCCAATGCTGACAATAGCATATTCGGGCAAGAGTATTTCGGGGAAAGTCAAATGGTTCGTGAAAAGAGGGCATTTCTTTAAGAGGCTCTCCGGCCTGATTTTAATACTTCTCGGATTGATGATGCTCTTCGGGATTGATAAATATCTCCAGGCAAAATTGCTCCCGTATTTTCCGCCGTTAATTTGAGGATACATGGATAAAAACCACAAAGAAAATAACGATAATAATGAAAAATCAGACCTGCTTGATGTCTATTTTTTCAGGAATCTTGTAAAAAACAGGTTCTTCAGGCCTGCCGTTAATGTAATTTTCTTCGCAGCGCTCTTGATAATCATCTACTTCGGGCTGTCAAGCGAACCCGACCTGCGTTTCCACGGCGGGATACCTTTTGCAACAACCATGATATGGGATATCTGGCATCCACTACTTGTTTTCACGCTCATCCTTTTTGGAAGGCTCTGGTGTTTTGCCTGTCCCATCGGCGCAGTCGGCGACTGGACGCAATCTGTCTATAGTGTTAAAAAGAAATATCCTGAAAAGTACCGCAATCTCTGGATAGCAGTAATACTTTTCCTCTTCATTTTCGCTGCTGAGCGGCATCTTTTCATGTTTACGAGGAACCCGCCGAACACCGCATACCTGCTTTTATTCTTCACAGGTCTTGCAATAGTTATGGGATTTATTTATGAAAAACGAAGTTTCTGCCGTTATATCTGTCCCATCGGGCTTGTACTCGGTTTATTCTCTATGCTTTCTGCAACAGAACTTCGCTGCAAGTCGAAAAAAACCTGCCAGGACCATGATATCAAGGAATGCGTCATCGGTAACGAAGCCGGAAAAGCCTGCCCTGTAGGAGAATTCCCGCAGACTATGGAACGCAATAACCAGTGCATCATGTGCATGGAATGCGTGAAATCATGTTCAAAAGACAACATCCGCATAAGCCCGAGACTTCCCGGCGCCGATATCGTTAATATGAAAAAAACGCATCTTGACGAGGCATACCTGGTTCACGGGATTATTGTTATATTCCTTTTTGTACTGGGAATGGAACGTCTCCAGTTCAGGAATGTTGTGATAAATTTTGTAAGGTCAACTGCTCCTTTTGATACGATGATGTTTCATGACTTTTTCATCAATTATTGGAGGAATATGTGGGCAATCATCATATTCGCTGCAATAACGCTGGGCGCGGCAGGCTTGATGTACCTCACTTCAAGGGCATCGTTTTCAGGGAAGAATACAAAACAAAAGTTTATTGAGCTGTCTTACGCATTCCTTCCTTTAAGTTTATCCGTATATCTGGCTGAAAACACATTCCGTTTATTAAAAGGGCTGTTTTTCATTGCAGCCAGTATAGGGCAGCTCTTCGGTCAAGTCTGGGAATTCGCCGTGGATTTTGAAACCA
>JAPZAN010000001.1 GCA_027460605.1 Candidatus Methanoperedens sp. | reverse complement strand
AATTCCTTTGACTTAATTTTGTCAACAGATGCCGTATCGCCAAGGTCAAGGTCATCCACAGGTTTAACTTTCACTTTCGCTTCGGAAAATGCCCCGTATAGTTCAATTGCGTCATCGACGGTTGTTTCTCTTACAACCTCTTGCGCCTGCGCTTTCAGGCATGTTCTATTTTCACATTTCCCTGCCGCCATCACAAGCGGGATGAGGAGGAGAAACGCCCCGAAATGTGTGTTGCCTCCTTTCTGCCATTTGCCGCTCTCTGCGACAGCCTCATGGATGAGCGCGCCAACGCCGGAATTTGAGCGCGCAGCTTTTTCCATGATTGGATACACACCCACGGCGCTGGCAAGGAAGTGCTCAAAGCGTGTGTCTGTGTAGTTGTGGTCTCTGTCGATGTTGCCCGGCTTTGGCGTTGCTGAGACCTCAAGAATCATGGCAAGCTGGGCGCAGCGGGCGATGTGGGAGGGGTTGGAAGTGGTCATAATTTTTACACTATACAGGGTTTCATAAATAGATTAATACTCAAATTTTATTTATCAGAGAAATTCCAGAAAAATGTTCATTCAAATGCGTATATTTCTGCACCTGAGCACATTGACCATCCCATTGATTCAGGAGAAAACTTAATGGTACATAATAGAACGACTGAGGTGGTTTGAAATCTTCAATTATATGATGTGGATCTATCGGGTTTGGGAAACTATCGACATTACCAATTTCAATTGCATACGCCACATCGGAATTTTTAAAATAAGCGAAAAAATCATTTTTTGATATACCCGCATATTTATGGCATAGCTTCCAGATATTCTCAGGGGAACCATTCAGGATTTTTTCAATCTCAAATGCGGCAACGATTTTACATACAGGTGAACTGGAATAGATATATACTCTTTCTATATTCTGTTTCTTAAAAATAGACCTTCTGAACTCGTATTTTTTCCTGCCTGATAGTATTTCTTCAGCATATTTTGGTTTAACTGACAGTAAAACGTTCATTCAATTTCCCTCCTTTTTTGATAGCTAGATATTGATTATGATTTAATTCTATAATTGATTGCGGCACTGGAATATTATGAGTCCGAAGATAATTTAAATCAGGAGATGTTGGCAGATTAAGATGATGCCTGAAAAGAATTACTAAAACACCCTCTTGAGTTTTGTTCTTTATTTCTTCGTAAGTGTATACACTCCTTTGCCCAACTATGCTCACTACCTTTTCTGGCTCGTTCGTGTGAACAGGTTCACGATCAACAACCCCGATAGATGTTATTGCTTTCAGGTCATGAGACCGATAAAAAAGAAGTAGGTCTCCAGGTCTTACTTTTTTGATTGCCGAGCCCGAAAGATATGCTTTCTTAATAGCATTCCCAGGAATGTTAATCTCAAAATAATCGGTAATTCTCATCTGTCGTTTTTTAAAATCTGGAAAAAGCCTGTCATGATATTCTGGTATAATGGGTATTAAGAATTTTTTAATACTTGGAGAGTCTTTAAAAGATGGATAATATTTTTTCGCTAAATCCATCGGCGGCAAATCTTTTTCTATGGGAATGAGTTTTTTAAGATAAACTTCCTCTTTTTCCATCCCTTTACGTTCCTCTAAAAATCCTCTGAATTCAAATCCGAAATTCTCAATGAGAGGTATCAATCGGTCGTCAGGTTTGCGATAATGGGTGAGAAAAGCTTCAAAAATATGGTTACTAATGCAATATTGAAATGCCATTTTCAAAAAAAGCTCGCCCATTTTGGAGCCGGGTATATCTACTTTCAACGTAGCTATCTTGAGTCTCTTTGCTGCCGGTATAGGAGGAGATATCGGGATAGTCTCATTTTCTTCTTTCAGCATCAAAAGTGCCTTGATATTATCGTTTTCACGATATACCCAGCATTTTCGCCCTTCTATTGATTTCCTTTTAAACCAATCCCTGAAATCCAAATTTCCATAATCCTCTTTTAAAGAATCAAAAAATGGGTCTTCTATATCAAGGTTGCGAACTAAATCTTCTTTTAAGAGGGTATGATGTAATGCCCTTCTTGCATAAAGATTCTTAAAATAATCCAATGCCGAATCAATGGATAATACACGATCCTCAAGGTTTGTTCTATTTGCTTTTTTCTGAAGCCCATAATCCTCAGTAATTAAAAAATCAGCCGCATTTCGCTGGATTGCAAAAAGTATTTCATTATCGTTTATTTCATTGGAATTTGATACCGTCCCTACTGCGGATAAAAAGTCATCTGTGGGTTTTGGTGGTGATTCTATAACCGGGTAGCCGTTTAATTTAGATAAAATAACCTTTTTTCGGGATTCATTTTGGTCATTGTCTATATCTCTTAATGATGCCGGGTGGATGAATATTTGATGCCCGTGTTCACGAAATATCTTCAGTAAATCTTGAAGGTTTTTAGATAGCTCCTTTGGATCTTCTATGTGAATTAGGATATTTGTATCAAGAATAATTTTCATATCGCACTGCACCTGTAGTATGTGTTCCTTTTGCCTCAATCACCATAATAATCCTCTCGATTTTTTGGTATGGCACACTTTAGATAAATTTCCAGATATATCCTTTATTAAAGGTATGTGAAAGTAATCCCCTTTCGTAAGCGCCTCGATATTTTTCATATAACAATTTTGTTATATAACATTCTTGTTATGTTCATATTATCCACTTTTCTTCAATATCCCCCGCCCAGCAATCACTCCCGTCGCCGCAGCATTCACAATATCCCTCGAAAGCCCTGCGCCGTCCCCTGCTGCGAACAGGTTCCTGACCGAGGATTCCATGTTCCTGTCCACAAGAACCTGCATGGAATAGAACTTCACCTCGGGCGCGTACAAAAGCGTGGAATCGGATGCCACTCCGGGAATTATTTCGTTTAAAACCTCAAGCCCTTCCCTTATATCCGTGACGATGCGATGGGGCAGCGCCATGGATATGTCGCCCGGCGTCACATCCTTAAGGGTATTAACCACAACATTCTTCTTGATCCTTTTTTCAGTACTGCGCCTGCCCCTTCGAAGATCCCCCAGCCTCTGAAGCACCGGTTTTCCTCCGCCGATAGTGGTAGCAAGTTTTGCTATCGACCGCCCATAGCGCACAGTATTCTCAATAGGTTCAGTAAGCTCCACCCTGACAATAAAAGCAAAATTCGTATTCTCGGATTCCATATTTGTCATGGAATGCCCGTTAGTGGCTATGAAATCCTCATACTCTTCCTTGACCACGAACCCGTGCTCGTTTGTGCAGAACGTCCTGACAAAATCATCATAGGTCTTGGTCTGGATATGGAATTTCGGGTCGCGGTTGATCTTGGTTATCGGGTCCATCACAATTGCCGGGACTTCCACCCTGACGCCAACGTCAATGGGTGCGTATTTCGCTCCAATTTTGTGTTTCTGAATAATCTCATCTATCCATTTCGCCCCGACCCTTCCGGGCGCGATAATCGTGAACCTGGAGCGTATTTCTGTTCCATCCTGCAATACCACACCTCTGGACGTATTTTTTTCGATAATCAGGTCGGATACCTTCGTATCGAGCAGGAACTCAATACCTCTCTCCTTCAAATCTTTCTCAAAATTACCTATAACCCTTGGCGCATTGTCCGACCCCATGTGTCAGCAGCACGGCGTTTTAGCTGCTCGACTTCATCTCCCTTGGGGATGTATAACTGCCCGGGCGCGCCGTATCTCACAAATACCTTGTCCACATGGTCAACCAGTTCCCAGGCATAATCGGGGTCGCCAGTCTGCTCTGCAAGGTCTCCGCCTATATCCGGGCGAAGGTTGAGCGTCCCGTCCGAATATGTCCCTGCGCCGCCCACACCGCACATGATGTCGCACGGGTCGCAGTGCGTACACACGCCCATGCGTTTCATCTTGCATTCGCGCTCATCGATGTCGCGTCCCTGGTCTATAATGAGTACATCCATCTTGCCTGCAAGTTCATCTGCAGCGAACATGCCGGCAGGTCCTGAGCCCACGATTATAACATCGTATTCCTTCTTTTGCGTCATGAGATTACCTCGGAAAGCAGCTCCTTGTCCTTTGCTATCTTTATTTCCCGGGCAATACGCCGCCCCATCGAGAGTTTCTCATCCACCAAATCCGAATACGGAGAGCCGGAGATGAATAAATTTGTTCCGGCAACAATGCGCGCAGAAATCTCAAACACTTTCAATTCAAGTGAGTCTGTCACTACTGCTTCAAGGCAGAATGGCCCTATCATTCCTCCGAACAATTCAAGCGATTTCTCGACTACCTTTTCCCCCATATCGAATATCCTGGGGAGAAGCGATTCCCTCACTATAAGAGGGAGATTGCCCGTAACTACAAAAGTGGGGTAAATACCGGCTTCAGCAAGCTCTGTCGGAGAGCCAATCCTGAAAATCTCGTCAGCGTTTGATTCCACGCGCCTGTCAATACCGAGTAGTTCAAGCGTGCCCTTGCTCAACGCATAGCCGTCCTGCTTAATTGGAGAATAAAAATAATGCATGTAATATCGGGTGCCGAGAACGAACTCCTGTATAGTGAATTTTTCAGCCGGATTTATCCTCTTCTTGAAGTCGGAGTAATTTTTCACGACAAAAAACCCCATCCCGCCTTTAGCGCCGTAATATTTCACCATCATGGGTGAATCAATATCTTCAGGATTCTTTATCTGCTTCGGCATTTTTATGCCTGCCGCCTCAAGCCAGTTGCGGCTCATTTCCCGGTCTGATTCCCATTCAAGCACCCTGCGGTTGCCGTACGTGGGCAGGCGAAGATTCTGGAAATTGACAGCGCCGAGATACTCCACGAAAGAGCCGTGCGGGATAATTAAGGCGTTTTTGGAGGCAAGCTCATCCGATTTTGAAAGGATTTCCTTGTAATCCTTCACTATAAAAAATTCATCGGGTTTTGCTTTCGGGAAAGCGTCATAGAATTTTGGAGGCGCACCCATGCAGATACCGATGGTTCTGAATCCTTCTTTTCTTGCCCCGTCAAAAATCTGAAGGCTGCTGTGCGAGCAGACCGTGGCGATTGCTAGGTTATCCTTATCATATCCCTCTAAAATTTTAAGAATCTCCTGCTTTCTGACCATTATGCACCTACGTAGTGCAAGAGTTATATATTTTACTGGGTTAATTAATCTTGTGGAAAAGTTTCATGATAATTTTTTTGAAATAAAGCATAAATATATGGTCTTGGCTCACCCGAAGGCATATAATAAGTATATTCAAAATATTCAAGTAGTCTAAAATCCTCTCCTAAGAATTTTGCCAGCATGTTCTGGTCATAATTTTTAACATCCAAGCCGCTGCATTTTTTTGCTCCCTTTAAAGAAAAGGCAGCAATGATAACATAACCACCTTTTCCAATCACCTTCTTTAATGTGGATATGTATTTGTGTTGCTGGCTCTCCTTTAATAAAAAATGTAAAACTGCCCTGTCATGCCACACAGCAATATCTCTCAGGTTCTGGATATGAACTGGCTGAGTAATATCATCTACTATCCATTTTACTCGGGAGGCTTTTTCTTTACCTAATCTTTCTTTTAGCTTGTCCAAAGCTATTTCACTTATGTCGGCAGCAATGATATTACTAAATCCCTGGTTACTGAGATAATCAACAAATGTTGATGCACCTGCCCCCACATCTAATATAGGTTCGTCTTTATTTATATGACATTTAGACAGTAATTTTATAGAGGGTTCAGGTATTTTTTCGTACCAGCCCAACTCATCTGTTTCTAACCATGTATAAATTTCATTCCAGTGTTCTTTCATTGAGTCATTCATAATCGTTCTTAATAATTTATACGCCGCATAAATAACAGTTTCCTTCAATGCAGATACAATGACTTCGGGAGAGATATTTTCAGGAATTCTCAAAACTCCATCAGCGTTTTCTGACCCTTCTCCTCTATCAAATTGGACACCCTCACTCCAACTCTTCTGAGAAGAACAGGATGCTCTGCGAGAAATGCTCTTGCAAGCTCGAATCCGGTGTTTCTAATGGTTTCAAGGTCTTTTGCCGGCGCGCTTACTGTATGCGTCTTTGTTCGGATTTTAAAATCAGTGGATATCGCCACAAACGTGATGGATT